>RFTJ01000005.1 GCA_009923495.1 Actinomycetota bacterium | reverse complement strand
CCCAGCCAATTGGCTGGGCACTTTTTATTGGAAGATCAATTGTCTATACGTGAACTGGTGGAATCACACCCATGCGACCAGCCTGAAAATCTTCAACTGCTTGCACAAGTTCCGCATGCGTATTCATAACGAATGGGCCGTAGTGAGCAACTGGCTCACCAATTGGTTTTCCACCTAGAACCAGCACATCGAGTTTCTTGGCAGCGCCATTCTGGGAATTGTCCGCCTGAATCGTGATGGTGTCACCGGTTCCAAAGATTGCCAAAGTTGATTCGGCCAGAGGCGCTTGCTCAACGCCGACAGTTCCGCTGCCGTTTAGCGAATAGACCATGGCATTGAACTCTGGATTCCACGGCAAGTCAACGCGAGCGCCAGGCGACAAAGTTATGTGAGCGTAGGTAATCGGCGTGAAGGTACTGCCCGGACCGACATGACCCGCTAAGTCGCCAGCGATTAATCGAATTACTGCGCCGCCATCGGCACTGGTTAAAAGCTTCACACTCTGTGCCTCAATGCCCTGATACTTGGGCGGGGACATTTTGTGAGCAGCGGGCAGGTTCACCCACAATTGCACTCCATGCATCATGCCACCGTGACGCAGTAAGTACTCGCTTGGTTGTTCGATGTGCAAGATGCCCGAGCCAGCGGTCATCCATTGGGTAGAGCCGTCGGTGATTGTGCCACCGCCACCTGAAGTGTCCTGATGAGATAGTTGGCCATCCATCATGTAAGTCACGGTTTCAAATCCGCGGTGTGGATGCCATGGCGTGCCCTTTGCTTCTTCGGGCTCGAGTTCAAATCCACCCATTTGATCTAGTAACAAGAACGGATCAACATCGCGCATACTGATGCCACCGGGGAATGGTCGACGCACCATGAAGCCTTCGCCCTCAAAAGTTGTTTTTGCCTTGACCAACTTGGCAACTGGCCTTGCAATCGCTAGCGGATTGCCGACACTTACTCTTGGCAGAGTCAATACATTTTCTGGCTGGATTGCAGGCATTTTTACTCCTAGGTTTACTTTCATATTAGTTCAACTTTCAACTACTTGCACAACAAGAAGTATTCCCACTATCAGCGTATATTTGGCAATCACCATGACAGTTGTACTTTTACCCCCTTCTGAAACCAAGAAATCATCGGATTCTGGCCCGAAATTGCGGCTGACTAGCCTGGCCCACCCGACATTAACTGCCAAGCGCGAAATCTTGACCAACCAGCTACAAAAGGTGAGTGCTGGACCGCCGAAAAAGGCCAGAGAGATTTTAGGACTCAGTGCTAAGCAGGATTTTGAATTGGAGCGCAATCAGCAATTGTTTAGCATGGGTACCGCTCGGGCATGGCAGATTTACACTGGCGTGCTCTACGAAGCGCTTGATCCAAGTTCGCTAACCCAGACGCAACTGCAGAAAATTTGTGACCTGACCTTTGTGCAGTCCGCTCTCTTTGGGTTAATTTCGCTAGCTGATGCAATTCCTGCGTATCGACTGTCCGCTGATTCGGTTTTGCCCCAAAAATTCTGCAACGCATGCCATCTGGGCCGCCAAAAGTTGTTTCACATCACAACAAGGCAACTAAAGGCAGAATTCTTCGAGCAATTGCGAAGTCACAAAATTCAATTGACTCGGTTATGGATCTCACCAAAATCATAGGGGCGCTAGGTTTGGATGTCTCGATTCGAAATTCAAGTGCACGACCGAATTGTCAAATACTGGACATAGAAGTAGACATAATCTGAATTTTAGAAGTCGATTTTTCTTGCCGGTTAACCGTGAGAATGAACATCAAGTGGCCAGAGTTGGACATGCCAGCTCATAGTGGAAAGAGGGACTCTTCAGGAGTCTGTTGCTCTGTAATAGTAGCCCCATCATCTCGAAGGACTTTGTCGTAGGCTTCGATAATGTCGGACTTAGCCAGACTCATGTGTGCCACATTCATGCCACTAAGGGAACTAAAGTCAAGGCGGCTAAAGCGTTGGCGAACTTCAGGTACCTTGGGAGAAATGAACCAATAGCTTCCTTGTGTTAGTTGCCAAGGATCTTTTGGTTCAAAATTAGAGCCAACCTGTGCGATGGCAAACTCATGATTTTCCCTGAGATTAGCCATCTCTATTTCGGAAACCCTAGAAAGGTGAGCATGCTTCATTTGAAAATGAGGATGTTCATTTTTCCGTCTAGTTTTCTCCCGGGGTTCATTCTTAAGTTCCCAGATCTGAAAGACAGTGTTGACCTTAGTCTGACCGCTCGGTGTGCGAAATGAATCTGAACAGTTGAAGGATTCCACTAGATGAAACATAGGTGAAATTCGATCTTGAAATGTGTACTTATTAAAACTCATAGGCAAGATGAATGCTATGACATCCGAAAACGAAGCTGCATGATTCATGAACTTCACGGCAACTGCTGCTCGCGCACCAAATGGAGGATTGCCAATAGTCAATATTCGCTGCTTGCTCATTCTTGTTTCGGGAGCCCATTCAAGAAAATCTCCCTTAATTATTTGAGGATTCTGTGGATCTATATCAATGCCAATAGACCTATCGGTTGGAAGAGAGTTTAGAAAAGCGCCATCACCCGCACTCGGTTCGATAATTAGGTCAAAATGGGTTAGCCCAAATCTTGAGTCAACTAAAGAAATGCATTTTTTCGCCAGTTCATTTGAGGTGAAATACTGCTCTTTTTCAACTTGTCTCTTCACTTAATGTCCTTGGCATTCAGCTTATATTGCAGTGTTCCGTCTTTCCACATGGCGAGTGATAAATTATTAAATACTACTGATTTATTTTTTAGAGTAACGTTGATGATTGAACTACCAGGCTTGTATTTTAAGAGCAATTCAACTCCTGGATTTAAGACTTTATTGAAAGCCTGATAAACCGGATGATCCAAGCTGTTGTGAATCTCGATAATCTCACCCTGCTCATTAGCAATTACATCTATGACGAGCATTTCGGGATTGCCAAGAATGAATCGAAGCGCAGAAATGAATACTTCAGCATGTTCTCCACCGGTATCAATTACAGTTTTGCCATAATTAAATAAATCCACGTAAAGCTCCGCTAAGCGATGTTCAGGCTTGTATCCGTGCAATGCAATAAAGTAATCGCCGACTTCTTTTCTTCTAAGCGGGTTGTTTACCTTTCGGGTTCCTTTTCTTGCCTCGTAGGCGTCTAGAAATGGCTTGCTAAGGTACGAGTTGTAGAAATCGTCAGCAGTCTGCTTAAACTTCTTTAACTCCTTCAAGAAGCTTGCACCTTTGTCGCCAAAGAAGGCAATGAATTCCTCGTCCGAGACCGATTCAGAATTCAAGAACATCCGACACAAGGTCGCCCGAGATGACTTACTGCCAAGACTTGATTCAGGACCTTTGTACGCTTTGAGACTGATCGCTAATGTTGTGAGAATTGAATTTCGGTGAATTTCAATTATGAGGTCGGTCGGGTCTCCACTATTTGTTTCATTTCCCACCGTTGACACCTTAATTACGTCCGTGGAACGATTGAGATGGAAGTCTTCTAATCCAATTGCCCTCGGGTCTGAGGTTAACTGTTCAAAAATGTAGACGGCCGAAGCCTCACCCTGCTTAAGTGCTCGTTCAATCTGCGAAGTAGTTAATTCATTTCCTACCCTGGCAATTGCAGCAGCTAGATTGGCTTCCAGTTCCGACTGATTTGTAGCCAGTTCAAAACCATCATTGGCTAGCAGAAGATTTAAAACAGCTGCCGATTTGTATTCCGCTATTAATCCATTGGCACCTTTTTGATTAATAGCCATTTAGCCCCCTTTTGTGCTCTGCCCTTTAGTCAGACTCGGGTTCTCGCATTCTGCGTGGAGTCAAAAGCGATATAAAGAGCAAACAGAGAAGCGCAAAGAGGCCCGTCAGCACATAACGATTTAGCGAAACTAACGGCACAATACTTGCTGGAATGCTGCTAACAACCACTGGCACCTTCCGGGAAGTAATTGTTAACTTCCATGGATCAATAACTGGATTAGCGTCTCCCTTAGTTTGCACCTGAACTGTGTTGTTGGTTCGCTCAACATTAATGATTCGGTGCGCAAACTGAGATCCTGGCTCCCCAAGAATAGGCAACACTGCAATGTCACCTTTTTCTAACGAAAGTCTGTCGACTGGCTTAACTAGCAGTAAATCTCCGCGCTTAAATTCAGGCTTCATGCTGTCGGAAAGAACACGAGAGAAATGAATCTGCTTGACCATGATGTAAGTGGCGCTGGCCACACTCGTTAAAGCTATGCCCATTAAAAGAAAAAGGGTGATTGCGGCAAGTATGGTTCTTTGTTCATTGGCTACTGCTCGCCTTCCTAGTCTTGTTTTTGTTTTTGACCTATACATATATTTTCCTTCTAGTTATGAGTTAGTTGTGATTGCCGCTCGAACCTGAGCTCTGCCAGTTAAAACATTGATTGTGGTGGTCCAGGAGATTTTGGTTGTCTTACCTACTGTGAGTCGAACGGAGAGGCGCGCGTTTGCGCCTATCACAATCGAACTGTTAACAGTTCCGCCAGTACTAGTGCCCAAGTTTGTGATGGTGCCTGAACAAGTGTCAGTCGTTGCATTCCAGGTAGCGCCTACGCATACATCGAAAGTGACCCTGGGTACGTTTTGTCGAGAACTGTTTGGCTCGACTGAACTTAGATTGAAGTTCACTCCAGATAGCGCAACGGTGTTCGGATTGAGCAAATCTAGATATGCCAATTGAGTTCCAGGGGTCGCAATCCAAGTATTCACATAAGGTCCCGGACTAGGCGTTGATCCCGCCGGTGCCAAATATGCCCCCCAGCCGGTACTGGTTACTACCTGGGCTTTACTCGAAGTACCTTTCACTGCAGCCAAACTCGGATTACAAAGCGAGGCGGTGAAAGTAAAGAGAATTGAGAATGCGAGCAACGCAAAACTATTTCTTGCGGAATCTCTCTTTGAATATTCAAACATTACTCACCTCCGGGTAGAGGCTGTGAGCAGGTTTTACCCAGCTCACAGCCTCATTGTCTATTGCAAATTAACTATTGGTTGTGGTGGAGGTTCGCTGCGCTTCGTAAAACAAATACGACAGATTCACTGAACCGTTCTGCACAGTGTTAGCTGGAGGAGTTCCATCAGTAGTGGTCTCGTCCTGATCTGGCAAAGTGACCTTGATCTGCAAATTCAGGCCTGCTAGTGAGGCCAGAGTTGGATTTGCTGCGAAATCTTGTGCTGTCGCGAATGTAGACAGCGGAGTAGCAGATATTTCACTCTGTACCGTTCCACTACAAACACCTGTAGCTACTGTCCAAGTACCCGTGCAGGAGTTAACCGTAACTGTGACTGCTTTGGTAGTTACTGGTGCTACACCATTGGTAATCAGACTTGCTGTACCAGTTGAAGTTATTTTCAGTGACAAAGACTTTGCGTCGAGACTGCCACCATTTGTGAGGTTCACATAACGATTAACTACATCACCAGGTGCGAGGTTAGACACACTCTGACTAAAGCCAACTCCACGATTTGCACTTGTCAGTGACAAGGTTCCGGCACTAGCTGAGTGACTTGCTGAAGCTGTTGCATTTAGTCCAGCAAAAGTGCCAACTCCTACAACTGCCATTAATGATGCTCCGATAAGTCCCATAAGAACTAGTCGCAGCGATCGGGTATTTCGAATGCTTGCTTTCGGCATACTGATTTTCTCCTTTTAGTTCGCAGAATTGCGATTAGTTTTCATAACACCAGTGCTGTCTGGCAAGGTGCTGAAGTTTTGCTCACAATTTGCTTGAGATTTCTGTCAGGACGCTAGCCATAGTGCTAACTCCTGTTTCTGTGAGTTTTCTGCAACACGACCGCAACTTATTCCTAAGGTGAATATTTAAAGCCGAGGTTTTCAATTCGGATGAAGTCAAAATAAAAAGAGAAAGGCAGTGCAGTGCTTCCCCAGATACTCATTGTTAATGACGATAAGGAACTAAGTTCATTAGTTGCTTCAACTTTGCAAGCCGAAGGGTTTAGCACCATTGCGGTTGAATCTGGTCGAGAAGCGATTCAGACCTTTCATAATCATCAGCCTGCTTTGGTCATTATTAGTGCCCGTAATACGGACATGGATGGCTATGAATTGTGCCGGCGCTTGAAGAGTGTTCGCAATGTGCTCATCTTGTTTCTATCCTCAAGGGTTGATGAAATTGATCAGCTAACTGGATTTGCAGCTGGGGCAGACGAATACATGGCCAAGCCATTTTTTCCCCGAGTTTTGGTTGCTCGGGTGAAGTCACTGTTGCGCCGAAATCTCGAGGAAGTATTGCCAGTTTCCCAGTTACGAGTGGGACCAATTCTGCTTGATCTGGAAGAGCGTACGGCTGCCATCTATGGACAAGAAGTGTCGCTAACCAGAATTGAATTTGATCTATTAACGGTGCTGATGGAAAAACCCAAACGCGTTCATTCGCGCGATGAGTTGATGGTACGGGTCTGGGATGGCTGGCATTGTGGTGGCCATGTACTTGAATCGCACCTTTCCCGATTGCGCAGCAAGATTCGCGAACACGGAGGTCCGACAATTGCAGTTGCCGTCCGAGGATTTGGCTACAAACTGGGAATGGAAGCCGACGAACTGGCTCAGGAATTAGTGATTGCTAGCTAGCCAGCAATCGCAATTCGAGTTTAGAAATTAATGTGTGTGAATCATTGAGTCAGTTGACAAGTCGACATCTACATTTTCTGGACCGTTGTTAAGCAATGTGTCAAGAAGTTCATTGACTTTCACCGTGGCAATTCTGGTACCGGTGTCACTAAATCCATAGGGTAAGAACAAGGTTTCATTATGGATTAGTCCGCCGCATGAGTAGATTACATTTGGCACATAACCATTTCGCTCTTCTGCGTTTGCCGATAGTAATGGGCGAGACAAACGACCGATTATTTTCGTAGGATCCTCAAGATCGAGCAGAATCGCACCAAGGCAGTATTCGCGCATCGGGCCAGTGCCATGTGTTATTACTATCCAACCTAGGTCAGTTTCTAATGGTGACCCACAATTTCCGATGTGCACGATCTCCCATGGCTGAGTTGCCACCTGAATTGTGGTCGCATCTTGCCAGTGGTATCCATCCTCTGAATAAGCGATTGAATTTGATTCTCGATCCCATCTGGATAGTGCCAGATATTTGCCACTTATTGTTCGCGGAAACAGCGCAACACCCTTATTTGTGATGGCCTTACCCGTGAGGTTTGTTGAAGAATATTTTTGAAAGTCCTCAGTTTCAAACACTCGAGTAGAAACAGATTGACCATCGTAAGCCGTATAAGTGGCAAGGTACTTAGTGGTGAAGTCCGGGTTGGTAAATTTTACCCACCTGGCATCCTCAATTCCTCTACGCTCATCAGGCGAAGTTGGCCAAAGCACTTGCTCGCTTATAGGCGTGCGCTTATCAAAGGTCAGCTCGTAACCGTTTTGCACAATATTCTGAAGCACTGAACGAACATGATCCACTGTTGATTGAGACTGTTGTGCTGGAATTACTTGGGCTAGGGCGACTTCTAAATCCGCTGGCGTGAACTGATTAGGCAACAAGCCCAATACTAAATCTAGTCGTTCTGAATCAAGTCCACTCTCTATCGCGCTTTGCCGAACCACTCGGTTATTTAAGATTGAATTTCGCAGAGCATGGGTGGTTGCGTAATGCGGGCTGGAATCAATCAGGATTTCACCAATGGGGTTGATGATGCCGCTACGAAATACCAAACTAGATATGTGACCTTCGCCAACTGCTCTCACACTCATGATGATGCGCAGGTAGCCCGAACTTAAACCTGATTGATCGGGATGCGCAACAATTGATGGATTGAAATAGGCGGCTGATTCAAATGAATATTCTTGTGTGAAGTAAGCGCCAATTAATAATTTGCGCTCTTGAGAAATAGGTGTGCCTTTGGTGTCAACCCAATTTTCAACAGCGCTGTAATGCGTTAAAAGTTGCCCCTCTAGATCTCGATGCCGATATCCATACTTGGCCAAAGTTGCAGTCAGAGTTTCTTGCACCGCTAATTCTGACAAGCTCAGACACCGGGCGACAACGTCTTTAGCTCTGCTAGTTCCAGCTATTAAGTACTCTTCACCCGGAATGAACAATCGTGCCAGTACTCGGGCTGGATTCGGTCGTAGTAATACACTCGTACGCTCAACTAAAGACATGTTGCCTCATTAACTGGCGTTGGTACTGATCCATCACGGATAGGTAGGCAATTGTCGATTCGGCTCCACGGTTATGGTTACGCCCAGTAGCAGTAAGGCCATCAAAGCCAGCGCCAGTTAGCGGGTCGTACATCATGGTTTTTGAATCATTTGACCCAGAAAACCAGTTTGCACCTCGGGCAATATAAGCCAACCACACCGGGTCGTTAGTCACTTTGTAAGCGGAACTACAGGCATCAACTAGTGCGGCAATTTCAATAGGCTGCTGATCAAAGGTACTTCGTTGTTCGGTTGGTCCGTAGCCGTTTGTTGGCGTTACCGAAAAATGTGAAGCTGCTGATTCAATTTTGAGCAGCCAGCTGAGCAACTCAATACCCAATGTCAAATAAGCCGAATTGTCCAAATGAGTTCCTGCCAAAATTAAGACTTCAGGCAAAATCGCATTGGCATATGTCAAACGCGGTTCTGGCCAGGGCCAATTTTCCTGTGGTGTAGCACTTTGGCTCAGGGCGTCTATTCGATCAGTAGTCGATCGAAGCAATCGCGTTGCTGGCTGATTGTCAGGATCAATCTCAAGTATGGTTGAAGCGCCTAATGATGCGAAAAGCATACTTCGTAAATGCGCACTGCGATTTTGAACGCCTAACTCGAATCGTTGCAAAGCTTCGTAGGCAATGTCCCGGTCTTGGTCATAGGCGAATGCTGCTCCCAACGCCCACAAGGCTCGACCCCAATGATCCGAAACTTCTGGTTCACCGTTCCAGTTGCCAGCGATGTCGCGACGATTGATGAATGCGCCATCGGGACTCTGCGCTTGTCGAAGGAAGTCAAAGTAAATGTGCCGCAGATTCAAGACAATCGAGTCATCTGGCTGATTACGCTCAATTAAGAGCAATGCTCGAGCAACATCATCAACGCAGTAACCGTGGTCCAATCTAGCTTTGTTGTATTTTGCATGTTCAAATATTCCTACGGTGTCAGTGAGCGAAATCAAATGAGAGTAGTTAAGAGCCATTAATTTTGTCTACCCAACTAATTTCTGTCCGGATTTAAGGTCAGATGAATCAGCCAGTCCTGAAAGCACATCTAGGTATCTTCGGCCGACTTCTGGCCACAGAAAGCCAGGTGATTTCCGGCGAAGTCGCGACCGCATAGCATCGGCCCGATTCTTACTAGTCAGAATGGCCCGAATCGCCAAAGCAATACCGATGGCATCCTTTTGATTTACTAATAGACCGGAATTGTCTGAAAGCACTTCGCGCGCATGTGGAAAATTTGTCGCTACTATGGGCACTCCAGCAACGACTGCCTCGACCAACACGCCAGAGGTGACCTGTTCAACCGAATCGTAGGGCAATAAGACGATATCAGCAGTGGCGATTAAATCATCAAGTTCAGGTTCTGTGAGATAGTGGTCGAGAAAAAATACGCTGCCAGTTAGGTTCTGTCGGGCGATGCGATCTCTAAGCCAGTGGCGGTAACTTTCACCACTTCGTTGTTTAACGTGCGGATGAGTTTGGCCAGCAATTATGTATTCAGGTTTGGGGTCTAAATCTGTCAGGATGGCTAACGCATCAATTGCCCACTCGATTCCTTTTCCTGGCCCAATCAAACCCCAAGTGAGAATTCGTGGTCGCTTGACTTGGTTCGCTTGCTCAACCAGTTTGCTGTGAATAGCTCGAGCGCCATGGCCGATTACGTGCACATTGGCGACGTTGGCAGCGTAGTTGGCAATCAACTTCGCTTTACCAGTTTGGGTCATGGTGATCAGGGCATCTGAATTCTTGGCAATATGGTTGAGAATTGTCCGTTGATTCAAAGTTGGTTCAGTTAAAACTGTGTGCAAGACAACCGAGACCGGCACGGACAGCCCATCAATAATGTCAGTGACTTCTTCGCCATCGTTGCCAGCAAAAATACCGAACTCATGCTGAATCAAAACGTGGTCATAACTATTAAGCAATTCACAGGTAGCTGCAAGGTCTTGCTGTCCGTTGTGATCTGCAACTACATTTGCAGGCGATGGTTTGGATTCACCATTAGTTAGCCGCACGATGTCCACCGCTTGGCCGTTTGCCAAGAGTGCTGACTCTAAAGATTTAGCAAATGTTGCTATCCCACATTCCGTTGGTGGATAAGTACTCAGGATGGCAATTTTGCCTAGATTTGGTGTGGATGTTTCGCGGGTTCTGTTAACTAGGCTCTGTGTCATAAGACGAAGTTATTTACCAGAATTCACCAATCAATCACAGTTTGCTCACGAAAGACTTACAGTAAGTGCCTACTTGGAAAGTTTGTAGAGACCGGAGCCGATTATTTGTTGGTCACCGTTTCTTCTTTGCAAAACCTTGGCCCAACTAAATTGTTTGATTCCGCAGATCTCGATTGACTGCCGAAACGACTGCTTTAAGAGACGCAGTAACAATTGACGAGTCGATGCCTACTCCCCAAAGAGTTCGACCAGAAATTGAACACTCTAGATAGGCAGCTGCTTGGGCATCGCCACCGGCGCTCATTGCATGCTCGTGGTAATCCAGAACTTTTACATCAACGCCTACTTTGCTTAACGCATCACAGAATGCTGCAATCGGACCATTGCCCGTGCCCTCAGCTTCAACAACTCCCACCAATGACTCGGTGTCGCTCATGCCAATTTTTACTCGGGTATCGCCATCCACATCACTATCGACGGCGACAGTCTTGAGTTTGAACCGACCCCAAGGAGCTGCACTGCTCGGCAAGTACTCATCAAGGAAAACGTTCCACATATCCTGAGGGGAAACCTCGCCGCCTTCAGTGTCGGTAACTTTTTGAATGACCTGACTAAATTCGATCTGTAAACGCCTTGGTAGCTCTAGGTTGTGTTCGGTGCGCATGATGTAGGCGACCCCACCTTTACCCGACTGTGAATTCACGCGAATTACCGCTTCGTAACTACGACCGACATCTTTGGGATCAATTGGCAAATAAGGAACTGCCCAAGTGATGTCCTCAATATTCTTGCCAGCGGCCTGCGCAGTCTTCTGCATTGCAGCAAGACCCTTATTGATTGCATCTTGATGCGAACCAGAAAATGCGGTGTAAACCAAGTCGCCACCATACGGATGGCGTTCAGGCACATTAAGTTGGTTGCAGTATTCAACTGTTCTGCGAATCTCATCAATGTCGCTGAAGTTAATCTCTGGATCTATACCTTGACTAAATAGATTCAAACCCAGTGTCACAAGGCAGACATTGCCTGTGCGCTCGCCATTGCCAAATAGGCAGCCCTCAATGCGGTCTGCGCCTGCGAGGTAGCCCAGTTCAGCCGCGGCTACTGCGGTGCCACGGTCATTATGTGGATGCAGACTCAACACGATTGAGTCTCGATACTTCAGGTTGCGATTCATGTATTCGATGCTGTCGGCGTAAATATTTGGTGTGGCCATCTCGACAGTTGCCGGCAAGTTAATAATGACTTTGCGTTCCGGCGTCGGCTGCCACACATCGTTGACCGCATTGCAAACTTCAATTGCGTAATCGAGTTCGGTTCCCGTGAATGACTCGGGCGAATATTCGAAGTAAATATCTGTGCCAGAAATTTGTTCGGCATACTTTTGACAAAGTCTTGCGCCGGTCACTGCAATTTCCTTGATGCCATCTTTGTCGAGCCCAAACACTACCTTGCGCTGCAATGTTGAAGTCGAGTTGTAAAGATGAACAACTGCCTGCTTAGCGCCTTCAATTGCTTCGAATGTGCGCTCAATCAAATGCTCGCGAGCTTGCGTCAAAACTTGGATAACAACATCGTCAGGAATTAAGTTTTCTTCGATAAGCATCCGGACAAAGTCAAAGTCCAGTTGACTGGCAGAAGGAAAGCCAACCTCAATTTCTTTGTAGCCCATAGACACGAGCAACTCGAACATCCGTCGTTTGCGATCAGGCGTCATTGGGTCGATAAGTGCTTGATTACCATCGCGCAGATCAACCGCGCACCAGCGAGGCGCTTTAGTCATTACCTTGTCTGGCCAGGTGCGATCTGTGAGGTTTACTGGAATAAAGGGCGCGTATCGGGCAAACCTCATTCCAGAAGAATTCTGCGGATTACGTTCATCGTGTTTAGTCATTGGAACTGCTCCAGTTAAATGTAGTGAGTTTTATGGGGACAAAGGCTCGGCACAACAAAAACTCCGCGACGAGTGGACCGACTTTTAGGCCTCGTCGCGGCTGCGAAGGAGCAGGCTCACGTACATTGGTTTTAGGCTATCAGCATTCTGGCATTTGCGAAAAATTCATTTCTAGAATCAGCGGTTTTTCAGTTCTAGCCCGCGACCGATAATCTTGAACGCATGGCACGAGACATCAAACTTGCAGTAATTCCAGGCGACGGCATCGGAACCGAGGTTGTGACTGAAGGACTCAAGGTCCTTTATGCAGTCGCTTCCTTTGCAAACTTGAGCATTAGCACCAATGAATATGACTTAGGTGCTCGTCGTTATCACGCCACTGGCGAGACTTTGCCTGATTCTGTTGTTTCGGAGCTAAAGGGCCATGACGCCATTTTGCTCGGTGCAATTGGCGATCCATCCGTTCCACCAGGAGTGCTTGAGCGCGGAGTTTTGCTACCACTTCGATTCTTACTCGATCATCATGTGAATCTGCGCCCAGTCAAACTTTTCGCTGGAGTGCAATCGCCGCTTGCTGGTAAGGGCCCGAAGGACATCGACTTTGTTGTTTGTCGCGAAGGAACTGAGGGACCGTATGTCGGTGCCGGTGGTTCGTTACGTAAAGGCACGGTACAGGAAGTCGCAACCGAAGTGAGCATCAACACTCGATTTGGTGCCGAGCGCATAATTCGCGACGCCTTCGCTCGCGCAACCAAGCGTCGTGGCAAAGTAACACTGGTTCACAAAACAAACGTCTTGGTTTATGGTGGCGATTTGTGGCAGCGCACGTTCAACGAAGTTGCTGCCGAATTCCCGGAAGTTGAAACCGACTACTGCCATGTTGATGCCGCAAGCATGTTCTTCCTTACTCAGCCCGAGCGATTTGATGTTGTTGTCACCGACAATCTATTTGGCGACATCATTACCGACATTGGCGCAGCAATTGCCGGCGGAATTGGATTGGCAGCTAGTGGCAACATTGACCCGAGTCGCACCAACCCAAGCATGTTCGAGCCAGTTCATGGCAGTGCGCCAGATATCGCGGGCCAGGGTAAAGCAGATCCAACAGCAACAGTTTTGAGTGTTGCAATGCTTCTTGACCACATCGGCGAGACTGCCGCGGCTCAGAAAGTAGAGTCTGCAGTTGCCGCTGACCTAGCCAGCCGAAGCTCCGTTAGGTCTACTAGTGCGATTGGTGACGCATTAGCCACTGCCGTTACTGCCTAAAAACTAGTAGCGTGTACTTATGACTGAAACTGTTCACTCCAATTTAGATGTCGCGGCTGCTGCTGTGGCCGCTTCGGGTGCGCAGGTTTACCCAGTTAATGACCGACTGAGCGCAGTTTCAGAAATTCAGGTAAACCCCAATCCAAATCCAGTTTCTGATCAAGAGCGAGCCAAAATTCTCGAAGATCCCGGCTTTGGTAAGTACTTCACCGACAATATCGTTCGGGCAGTTTGGACCGCCGATGGTGGTTGGCAGCAAGCTCAATTGGTTTCCGGTTCAATGCAGGTTGGTGGATTTGCACTTAACGCGTTGCATTACGGCCAATCAATTTTCGAGGGACTTAAGGCGTACCGACATGCAGATGGTGGAATTTACCTCTTTCGCCCAGAGGCCAATGCTCTCAGATTTCAGCGTTCGGCATTTCGCCTAGCACTTCCACCTGTGCCAACAGATTTATTTCTCGGCTCAATTGAAGCTTTAGTCCGACAGGATCAAGAATGGGTTCCAGAAGGTCCAGAAAAGTCACTTTATTTGCGCCCGCTTGAATTTGGGTCCGAGGATGCACTCGGCGTTCGCCCATCAACTCATGTGACGTATGTTTTGCTAGCCTCGCCCGTTGGAGCGTATTTCCCACAAGGCGTTAAGCCGGTTTCCGTCTGGATTTCAGACGATTTTGTTCGGGCCGCGCCAGGTGGCACGGGTGAGGCTAAGTGTGCTGGCAATTATGCGGCAAGTTTGGTGGCGCAAGCAGAGGCTGCTACGCAAGGTTGCGATCAGGTTGTTTGGCTAGACGCCATCGAGCGCACTTACATTGAAGAAATGGGTGGCATGAACTTGTTCTTCATTTATGGAACTGGTGCTGGAGCAAGAATCGCCACGCCGAAATTGACTGGAACTTTATTGCCAGGAGTTACCCGCGATTCGCTATTGAGTTTGGCCAGTGATTTAGGCTTTCCAGTTTCTGAAGAAGCTATTTCTGTGGCGCAGTGGCGCGAAGGTTGCGCGAGCGGAGAAATATCTGAAACCTTTGCCTGCGGAACAGCTGCTGTGATTACGCCAGTAGGCCGGGTCCAAAGTAAAAACAGCGGCTCCTGGACCATCGCCGATGGTGAGCCCGGAGAAATCACGATGAAACTTCGTCAAGCTTTGGTAGATATTCAAACAGGCAGAGCAGAAGATAAACATAACTGGATGCATCGGGTGGTTTAAGGTGCCGTTATCAGACGACTTCCATGTTTATGACACAACTTTGCGCGATGGAGCTCAGCGCGAAGGAATTACCTACTCGGTTGAGGACAAACTTGCAGTAGCCAAGTTGCTAGATGAATTTGGAGTTGGATTCATTGAAGGCGGTTGGCCAGGTGCGCTGCCTAAAGATACTGAATTTTTTGCCAGAATGGCTGCCGGTGAGGTCGAACTAAAACACGCCAAGCTAGTTGCCTTCGGTGCAACGCGAAAAGCTGGAATAAGCGCAACCGAGGATCCCCAAGTTCAAGCCTTAATTGATTCTCAGGCACCAGTTATCACATTGGTGGCCAAGAGTGACATCTGGCATGTTGAGCAGGCGCTAAAGACTACTCGCGAAGAAAACTTGGCCATGATTTCAGACACGGTTTCTTTGCTTACTTCGCTAGGTCGACGGGTATTCGTTGACTTTGAACACTTCTTTGATGGCTATAAACACGATGCCGATTACGGTGTGGCAGCAGTAATGGCTGCAATTGATGCAGGTGCTGATGTGGCAGTGCTCTGTGACACTAATGGTGGCATGCTGCCAACTGGCATTCACACAATTGTCAAAGATGTTTTGGCCCGAACTGGTGCTCGGCTCGGTATTCACTGTCAGGATGACACAGGCTGCGCAATTGCAAATACGATCGCCGCAATTGAGGCTGGGGCAACTCATGCACAGTGCACCGCCAATGGCTATGGTGAACGAACTGGCAACGCAGATTTATTCTCGGTGGTTGCAAATATTGAATTAAAGCTGGGCGTCGCGGTGCTACCCGAAGGTGCACTTAAAGAAATGGTCCGGGTTTCCCATGCAATTGCTGAAATCGCGAACCTCACCCCTGATACGCACCAGCCGTATGTTGGCATTTCTTCCTTTGCGCATAAAGCTGGACTTCATGCCAGTGCCCTCAAAGTGAATCACGAGCTCTACAACCATATTGACGCTGCAGTGGTTGGCAATGACATGCGAGTTTTGGTTACTGAAATGGCTGGTCGGGCATCGATTGAACTCAAAGGCCGTGAACTTGGTTACGACTTGTCGACAAATCCAGCGGCCATAAGTGAAGTTGTTGAGAAAGTAAAAAATCTTGAGGCACGCGGTTGGTCATTCGAAGCCGCCGATGCATCATTCGAACTATTACTGCAAAGTGCGTTAACGGGAACCGACACGCATAAGTTCACCGTCGATTCTTGGCGGGCCGTAACTGAACAACTCGCTGACGGCTCCGTCGTAAGTGATGCCACAGTAAATGTGCGCTTTGGTGATGAGATCATTAGTGAAACTAGATCTGGAAATGGCCCGGTGAATGCGCTAGACAATGCTTTGCGTTCTGCGCTAATCCAACGATTCCCCGAACTTGCATCACTTGAGCTTGTTGATTACAAGGTCCGAATCTTGGATGGCGGTCAGGGCACTGGAGCGGTCACCCGGGTTTTGATTGAAACGGCCGAAGGCACCAAGCGTTGGAATACCGTAGGAGTCCATGAGAATGTGATTGCGGCATCGTGGCTAGCGCTGGAAGATGCCATCACGTACGGACTTTTGGGCCACCAGAACTAATTCATTAGGTCAACTTGCCCGATAGGGTTAGAACATGCGCTTTGTTCGAGTGATGATTCCTAATACTGAAACCCCGGTTTACGGAGTACTTGAAGGAACCCAGGTCGCACTATTTCGGGGGTTACCATGGGGCGAACCAGATTTTGTTGGGGTAGCCGTTGAGCTTGACGAGCTGAAGGTTTTAGCCCCGACTATTCCGAGCAAAATAATCTGTGTTGGCAAAAATTATGCGGATCATGCCGCAGAAATGAATAGTTCGGTGCCAGAAGAACCGGTGATTTTTCTCAAACCAAACACCAGTGTGATTGCTGATCAAGATTCCATTGTCTTGCCCGAGCAGTCGCAAGAAGTTCACTACGAAGCAGAACTTGCAGTTGTGATTGGTGCGGTTGCCAAAGATGTTCCAGTTGAGCGAGCCGGTGAAGTAATTTTCGGATACACCTGCGCAAATGATGTAACGGCTCGTGACCTGCAGACTAAAGACAAGCAGTGGACTCGGGCCAAGGGCTTCGATACTTTTTGCCCGCTAGGCCCATGGATTGAAACCGAACTCGATCCAGACACGTTGGCTATCACCTGCGAAGTAAATGATGAAGTGAAGCAGAGTAGCAACACCAAAGAGATGATCCGAGGTGTTTACGAAATGGTTTCTTGGATTTCGAAGGTCATGACCTTAATCCCGGGTGATGTAATTTTGACTGGCACACCTGCTGGCGTTGGCCCAATTGTCGCTGGCGATAGTGTGAGTGTGACCATTCAAGGAATCGGAACGCTGACCAATCCAGTAGTTGCCCGCAACTGATAGGAAATATTTGTGACTAAGGTAAGAGTTCGATTTTGCCCTTCGCCAACTGGTAATCCGCATGTTGGTATGGTGCGCACCGCACTTTTCAACTGGGCTTATGCTCGCCACACTGGCGGAACTTTTGTCTTTCGAATTGAAGATACCGATTCAGCACGCGATAGTGAACAGTCCTACCAAGACCTTTTAGATTCATTGCGGTGGCTTGGTTTGGACTGGGATGAAGGACCTGAAGTTGGTGGTCCATTTGCACCGTATCGGCAGTCGCAGCGCATGGATATTTACGCCGATGTCGCACATAAGTTAGTTGCGGGTGGCTATGCATACCGTTGCTACTGTTCTCCGCAAGAACTTGAAGAACGGCGCGAACAAGCAAAAGCGGCCAACAAGACTCCGGGTTACGATGGCAAATGTCGCACACTCACCGCTCAGGATCAAGCTAAATTCCAGGAACAAGGCCGAAGTGCAGTTGTCCGCTTCCGAATGCCCGATACCGACTTCACTTGGATTGACTTAGTTCGTGGCGAAGTCACTTTTGCTGCTGAACATGTTCCTGATTACGTCATTGTTCGAGCAACTGGTGAGCCACTTTACACATTGGTTAATCCAGTAGATGACGTGCTTATGGAAATAACACATGTGCTTCGCGGCGAGGATTTATTGAGTTCGACGCCAAGGCAGCTCGCACTATTTGATGCGCTAGCTGCACTTGGCATCGCAAAGGGTGAACGCCCACAGTATGGACACTTGCCGTATGTGATGGGTGAAGGCAATAAGAAATTATCTAAGCGTGATCCAGAGTCAAGCTTGTTGATGTATCGCACAGAAGGCTATCTTCCCGAGGGACTTATTAATTACCTAGCGTTGCTGGGCTGGTCGTTTGGTGAGGATCGCGAGTTCTTTTCCAAAGAAGAGATGGCAGACGTTTTTGAAGTAAGTCGGGTCAATGCCAATCCAGCCCGATTTGATTTGCGAAAGTGCACAGCAATTAATGGCGAGTGGATGCGAGCAATAGCGCCAGAAGATTTGGCCGCTCGCTTGGTTCCATATTTAAAGCAGGCCGGGGTCTTCTTAACTGATCCAACTAGCGATCAACTAGACACTTTGGCCAAGGCAATTCCGCTAGTGCAAGAGCGGATGGAAACCCTTCGTCAGGGCGTAGGCATGCTTGGCTTTCTGTATTACGACGAACCGGGAAGTCCCGCTTTCGCAGTTGATCCAGAGGAAGCTGAAAAAGTTTTAACCGCCGAGGCACAGCCAGTACTTCATGCCGCACAACAAGCACTTGAACAAATTACGCTGTGGAATACCGAAAATATCGAACAGGCATTGCGGGTTGCCTTAATTGAAAAACTTGGATTAAAACCCAAGTTTGCATTCGGCCCAGTACGTGTCGCCGTGACAGGACGCAGGGTCTCACCACCACTTTTTGAGTCACTGGAACTTCTGGGTAAAGATCGGGCTCTTGCCCGCATCGGTCAGGCAGTCAGTGACTAATTTCGCACCTACTATCTCTCTCAGGTAGACTCACTAAGTCGCTAGACCAAAGCCCATGGGGTATGGGGTAATTGGCAGCCCAACTGATTCTGGTTCAGTTAGTCTTGGTTCGAGTCCAGGTACCCCAGCCCTTGGTGAGGATGGCGATGCACGCTAGGGCCCCGTTGTGTAGTGGCCTAGCACGCCGCCCTCTCAAGGCGGTAGCGCGGGTTCGAATCCCGTCGGGGCTACGAAATTCCGAATCTATTCTGGAATTTTGATTGAAGGAGTTTGAATTGGGTCGCACACTTGCTGAAAAGGTTTGGAATGACCATGTGGTCCGAAAGGCTGAGGGCGAACCCGACTTACTTTTCATCGACCTTCATTTAGTACACGAAGTCACAAGTCCACAGGCTTTTGATGGCCTTCGAGCCGCTGGTCGTCCGGTGCACCGACCCGACCTCACCTTAGCTACTGAAGATCACAATGTGCCAACGGCAGACATCTTGCTTCCGATAGCCGATCCAGTAAGTCGGGCGCAGGTTGATGCCCTTCGCAAAAACTGCGCTGAATTTGGAGTGCCAATATTCTCACTTGGAAACAAGGAGCAGGGAATTGTGCATGTGGTTGGCCCGCAACTAGGTTTAACTCAGCCGGGTATGACAATCGTCTGTGGCGACTCACACACTTCAACACACGGCGCATTTGGCGCCTTAGCTTTTGGGATCGGCACAAGCGAAGTTGAGCATGTTTTAGCAACCCAGACTTTGCCGCTAAAGCCGTTTAAGACCATGGCAATTACCGTAAACGGATTGTTGCCAGCAGATGTCACAGCAAAAGATCTGATTCTGGCCATCATTGCCAAAATTGGAACTGGCGGTGGACAAGGTTACGTAATTGAGTACCGCGGTGAAGCGATTCGGGCCCTATCAATGGAAGCTCGAATGACTATTTGCAATATGAGTATTGAAGCCGGTGCTCGCGCAGGCATGATTGCGCCAGATGAAACAACCTTCGATTACATCAAGGGTCGAGAGCATGCTCCATCAGGCGCAGATTGGGATGCTGCTGTTGAATACTGGCGGACATTGCCATCTGATGCTGATGCCCGTTACGACGCAGAAGTCCTTATTGATGCCACTGCCTTGAGTCCATTTGTTACTTGGGGAACAAATCCAGGGCAAGGCGTCCCACTGTCTAGCGTTGTTCCATCACCAGAAGATTTCGATAGTGAGACTGAAAAAGCAGCAGCAATAAAAGCGCTTGATTACATGGCTCTCACCCCAGGAACTCCAATCAAAGACATCAAGATTGATACCGTATTCCTCGGTTCCTGCACCAATGGGCGCATTGAAGATTTGCGGGCCGCGGCCGCAATCATCAGAGGCCATAAAGTGGCTGAAGGTGTGCGCATGATGATAGTTCCAGGTTCAGTGAAGGTTCGCCTAGCTGCCATGGAAGAGGGGCTAGACAAGATTTTCATTGAAGCTGGTGCCGATTGGCGTGAAGCGGGTTGTTCAATGTGTTTGGGCATGAACCCCGACAAGCTGGTACCGGGCGAACGCAGTGCCTCAACTTCAAATCGCAACTTTGAAGGTCGTCAAGGTCCAGGCGGTCGCACTCATCTGGTTTCACCACAAGTGGCAGCTGCTACTGCACTTCGCGGCACGCTTTCTTCGCCAGCAGACCTCGAAGTTAAGGTTGGTTAATTCCATGGACAAGTTCACAGTTCACTCTGGCATTGCAGCACCGCTACGAGCAAGCAATGTTGACACCGATCAAATCATTCCAGCCGAGTACTTAAAGCGAATCACTCGCCACGGTTTTGAAGACGGCTTATTTGCTGCGTGGCGCAAGGATTCAGCATTTGTTCTTAATCAACCGCAATACGCCAATGCAACCATCTTGGTCGCAGGTCCAGATTTTGGAACGGGTTCTAGTCGAGAACATGCAGTATGGGCGCTGATGGACTACGGATTCAAGGTGGTTATCTCCTCGCGCTTTGCAGATATTTTCCGTGGCAACTCAGGTAAGCAAGGCTTGCTCACAGCAGTAGTTGAGCAGGATGTCGTTGAACGCTTGTGGGAACTGGTAGAGGCAAATCCAGAAACTCACGTAACAGTAGATTTAGAAAAGTCAATGGTTACCGCTGGAGACATTTCGGCAAAATTCGAAGTTGATAGCTATGTGCGCTGGCGGTTACTTGAAGGCTTAGATGATGTAGGACTAACTATGCGCCATGTCGATCAGATTGCCGACTTCGAAACAAAGCGCCCAGCCTTCAAGCCCACAACTAGCTCCTAAGCAACTAAATGGTGGCCATAACCATTCTCGGTGAAGTCGTTTTGGACTGTGTCATGAGCGATGGGGCCATCCAGAAGGTGCCTGGCGGTTGTGCCGCCAACCAAGCTCTAGCCCTTGCCAGGTTTGGCGCGCAAGTAGATTTGCGGGCGCGGTATTCGGTCGATGAAAATGGGCAATTCTTAAAATCATTCATTGCTTCACAAGGAGTATCGGTGGCTAACAGTATTGATGCCACCCAACCAGCATTAGTAATAACCATCACCAAGGATGAAACTGGCCATCCAACCTTCAACTATGGCGAGTTACTTTCCTGCGCTGATTGGCATTGGACCGCAGATGAAATTTCTCTTCCACTTCCAAAAAATTGCGATGGCATCATGACTGGTTCAATGGCCAGCGTTTTTCCGCCAGGGGCGCAGGTCTTGCTGGACTGGGCGACTCAAAAGAAAGAACAAGGGTTGCCAATTTTTTACGACTTAAATGTTAGATCTGGCGCTTTTGCTGAACTTGATGAAGCTAAGCTCCGACTGACTTACTCAACGTGGATTGATATTGCCACCGTAATAAAAGTGTCGGACGAAGATCTGCTGTGGTGGGCGCCAGGAGCCACCGCCACCCAGGCAGCTAAAGAGTTAAGTCTGCGGGGGCCAGATCTGGTAGCACTGACCCAAGGTGCTAGCGGAGTCACAATTTTCGCCAGTGGTGAGAACTTATTCTCGATTGCCGCACCTAAAATCAAGGTTTCAGATACGGTCGGCGCAGGTGACACCTTTTTCGGTTGGCTAGCCGGTGGATTGTTGGAACTTCCACCCGAACTGCGCAATGATCGAACACTGCTTTACTCAGTAGTTCACGATGCGGTATTTGCTTCGGCATACAACTGCACTCAAGCTGGGTGTAATCCACCAACTGCCCAGCAACTAGCAGAATTTATCGCTTAGTCGTTAGGTTTTGCCCGACTGAGGATTTGCAGGAGACTGTCCAAAATCGGCAGAAAACGGTCTAAATTGCCCAAAAATCCCGAAAGTTGGCGATTTTTATCGTTTTTTACGGCGTGTTGCTGCTAAAACCCTTGTGTTTGGTGCGTAAAGTCATTCTTGAACCGGGCGGGGAAGTCCGGTTCAAGCAAGACATCGCCGGCTCCCGTCGGGGATGACCCACAAAATCGGGGCCAGGGCCTCGGGTAACTATGGAGGTTCCACGTGAACAAGGCAGAACTTATTGATGCAGTAGCAGCAGCAGCTGACATCAGCAAGAAGGATGCTACCGCAGCAGTTGACGCTGTATTCGGAAGCATCACCAATGCAGTTGCTAAAGGTGACAAGGTTTCACTCACCGGCTTCGGCATCTTTGAGAAGTCAGACCGCGCAGCTCGCACAGGTCGCAATCCGCAGACTGGCGCTACCGTCCAGATTGCAGCAACCTCAGTGCCAAAGTTCCGCGCAGGCGCAGAATTCAAGAAGAAGGTTTCAGGTAAGTAAAGCGACCTATTTAATCGGGCTCGTAGGGGTAACCCTGCGAGCCCGATTACTTTAGGTATGCAAGGATTTCACTATGAGTAAAACAAAACCACAGTCCAAGCCTGGTGCTTGGTATCAGGTTGTTAAAGCTCTATTGCGACCTCCACTGCAATTACTCACTAAGCGCGACTGGCGTGGTGGCGAAAATCTGCAGCGCCCAGGTGGCGCCATTTTGGCCATGAACCACCTTTCTTGGTTTGACCCATTTGCGGCAGCGCACTTTTGCAATGATCAGGGCCGGCCGGTTCGATTTTTAGCCAAAGCGGAAATTTTCAAAATCCCAGTAATTGGCAAGATTCTAAAAAGTGCCGGTCAAATTCCAGTGCATCGTGGCTCGGTTGATGCTGCATCATCATTGCACTCGGCTATCGCGGCAGTTAATCAAGGTGAGTGCATCATCATTTACCCAGAAGGCACGTTGACTCGCGATCCAAATCTTTGGCCAATGACGGCCAAAAATGGTGTAGCTCGAATCGCTTTGGCTACTCGAGCGCCAGTTATTCCAGCAGCGCAATGGGGGCCCGAGAAAGTCCTTGCTCCGCAGGGTGGAAAGCTTCCGAAATTTTTTCCAAGAAAGACCATGCGCATCCTTGCTGGTCCACCTGTTGATTTATCTGATCTACTAGACCAGCCAGTGACTGCTGAAAATCTCAAGCTGGCAACGGAACGAATCATGGCAGCAATCACCGAGTTGCTTTCCGAACTGCGAAATGAGCCACCTCCCACAACAGTCTTTGACCGACGCGTAGCCTTGAACAAGAAACCTTCCGACGAAAAGGGCGAGGCCTAAATGCAAGTTGCCGTAATGGGTGCTGGTTCTTGGGGAACCGTATTTTCCATGATCTTGGCGGACGCTGGCTGCGATGTGGTGCTCTGGACCCGGTCTGCTGAAATCGTAAGTGAAGTGAACGAGCAGCGAACGAATGCTCTCTATCATCCCGGACTTGTGTTGCCGCAGAATATTTGCGCAACTGATGTGCCAAGTGAGGCTTTGAAAAATGCTGAGCTTGTAGTCATTGCGTTACCTTCGCCAACTCTGCGGTCAAACCTAGAAGAGTGGGGCTCACTCATTCCAAGTGATGCGGTCGCAGTCTCGCTGATCAAAGGCATTGAACTTGGCACCTCTAAGCGCATGAGTGAAGTGATTGCTGAAGTTGCGAATATTTCAGTAGATCGCATTGCCGTAGTTTCTGGACCAAATCTGGCTCATGAAATTGCTGCTCGTGAGCCTGCAGCAACCACTGTTGCCTGTGTGAATGAAGACTCTGCTCGTAAAGTCCAAGATGCGTGCACTACAGAATATTTCCGCCCCTACTACACCACTGATGTACTTGGCGTGGAATTAGCTGGCGCACTGAAGAATGTTATTGCACTGGCAAATGGCATGGCAGTTGGATTGGGCTACGGCGAGAACTCGCAAGCGGCAATTATGACACGTGGCTTGGCCGAACTATCTCGACTAGGCGTAGCCCTAGGTGCACACGCTTACACTTTCTCTGGATTATCTGGCGTTGGTGACCTGATTGCTACCTGCCAGTCGCCGCTCTCGCGCAACCGTACCATCGGAGTTTACCTAGGTGAAGGCATGACCATCGAAGAAGCCGAGATTGCAACTAAGACCACTTCTGAAGGTGTTAAGAGTTGTGGTCCGCTACTGGAACTAGCTAAACGATACAAAGTGGACATGCCAATTACTGAACAGGTAGTGAATGTGATTCACCACGGCAAGAGTCCATCTGAAGTGTTGCAAGCCTTTATGGCTCGTTCAACTCGGTCCGAGACCGGCCATAAAGAACACGAATAATCAAACCGCACAGAAGTAGTTAGCTAGTTATGTACGCTGTAATTATGAAGCGCTCACTCGGTTTAATGACATTACTAGTCATTGCTATTTCCTGTCTGGGGCCGGCTAACAGTCAGGCCAAAACCGAAAGTCCGTGCAAGCGCATGGGTAAAAGCGTAAAAGTTGGAAAAGTTTCCGTGCCAACCTGTACCAAGTTTTATCCATCAAAGCCGGCAATCAATTTTCCTTCGGATAGCAAAACTGCAAAATACGGAATCGTAATTGTTGGCGAGTCAGGCTCTGATTCTTTAGGGACTTTATTTGATCGCAGGAATAAGCGGACATCCTTTTCAGCGAAATTGGTACCTGCAGGTCTATCCGGCAAGCCTGAGGCAGCGCAGTACATTTTTAAGGCGAAGTTAAAAAAGTCCCGAGTCGTATCTTTAACGCCAGTTCTTTATGTGCCAACTAGCACGATGGTTCAGCCATTTGTTGGGACTCAGTTCCTTGGCAAGGTCAATAATTTCTCACCCGCGGATAGCATAAATGACACTGATTTGATTCGTTGGAAGTTCGATTCTCTGTCAACTGATGGATTGGTTGCTGGAAAATTTCTGAACCTGAAGAATTCAGTAAAAATGAGCCAGATGGTCGAGCCACCAGCTCCGTGTGCTACCTCGTTATCCCAATTGGAAGGTGCAACCGGTTGGTACACCAATCTTCTTGGAACTGACGATGCCATTTATCTGGTTTGGTATCCGGCCATGCATACTCGCATGGATTCAGAGTATGTCGTCAAGATGAATGGTGGGCTCGGAGTTACCTACATGTCTGCTGCGCCAACCATCAACACTTTGCTGATCAAGAAGTTGGACATCACGCTAATCACAACTTGGACAATTCATGGAAATCCCGTGGGAACTCCATACAGTTTTGATACTCAAGGTGTCGGGGGCTTTCCGGCTGGGTTTGTACCGCAAACACCTGCCGATCCCTGTCCATTCCGATAGTCAATTCTTCGCTGATTCGATTGCCGACTAATTCTGGGAAATCCAATTAAACTAGGACCAATCGTCCGTTGAGGCATCCAAATATGGTGCCGGTATCGAGGTAAACCGTGAGAGTGCTGGTCATCGGCGCTGGTGGAGTTGGTAGTGCAGCCACGAAAATTGCACAGCGTCGAAATTTCTTTGAATCTTGGGTCCTTGCTGACTACGACCGGCAACGAGCCGAGACAGTTATTGCAGAACTGAAAGATTCCAGATTTGTGGCGGAGCAAATTGATGCTTCGAATGCCTATGAAGTGAGTTCACTTTGTAAAGCGCACCGAATAACGCATGTGCTAAATGCAGTGGATCCACGTTTTGTAATTTCCATTTTCAATGGAGCATTTTCAGCTAGCGCACATTATTTAGACACCGCAATGAGCTTGTCGAAACCACATCCGACAGATCCCTTCCATCAGACAGGTGTAAAACTTGGCGACGAGCAGTGGGAGCAAACGCAAAAATGGCAAGATGCAGGCTTGCTTGCATTGGTCGGCATCGGGGTAGAACCGGGTCTGGCGAATATTTTTGCAAAGTATGCATCCGACCATCTGTTCAGCGATATTGACGAAATTGGAATTCGAGATGGCTCGAACATAACGGTTTCTGGGTACGAGTTTGCCCCGTCGTTTTCAATTTGGACCACGATTGAGGAGTGTTTGAATCCGCCAATCATCTGGACAAGCAACCAAGGCTGGTTCACTACCGAGCCATTTTCTGAACCTGAAGTCTTTGATTTCCCCGATGGCATTGGACCTGTTGAGTGCGTAAATGTTGAGCATGAAGAAGTGGTGTCAATCCCAAGATTTATCAAGTGCAACAAGGTCACTTTTAAATTTGGCCTTGGAAGTGAATTCATCTCGATTCTGAACACTTTGCATAAATTGGGACTCGATAGCACTGAGCCAGTTACGGTCAACGGCCAAAAAGTTTCACCACGTGATTTAGTTGCTGCCGTTCTGCCAGATCCGGCAAAAATCGGGGACCGGATGTCTGGAAAGACTTGTGCTGGAACTTGGATCACAGGAATTGGCAAGGATGGAAATCCGCGCGAGGTTTATCTGTATCACGTTGCTGACAATGACTGGACGATGCGCGAATATCAAACTCAAGCCGTTGTTTGGCAAACAGCCATCAATCCAGTAATCGCATTGGAGCTTTTGCATCGTGGTGACTGGCAGGGAACAGGAGTATTGAGTCCCGATTACTTTGATGCAGTGCCATTTTTAAACATGATGGATGCTGAATATGGTCAGCCGTTCGGGATGCGTGATTCCTCGGCAAAATCTTGATTTTTCTTGAAAACACAGACCGCAAGAGTGGTGCCACTTCAGGCATTTTTCAATCTATGCGACTAAAGTTACTAGCGATGGCATAAATGGTCATCGCCTAATTCGTTGGCAGAGAAATGGAGTTCCCCGTGTCCTACACCAAACTCGAAATCCTAGAAGAAACCGGATATGTAGTCTTAGACAGTTATGACCAGTCACAGGATCCAAAAGAATGGTTGGATCTAACATTCGTTGACTGGAAGTCATCGGGTGATACCAGGTTTGCTCCGCTCGCATCCGCGTATGGAGACATGGAATGCGATGGCTTTTGGAATCACACTCCACCAAAGACCGACAAAGATGGTGTCTGGGTGCCAGACAATATTGCCGTTGCTCCAATCTTGAAAGCCCGTGCTGAAGAGCCAGGCTCGAATATTGGCCGTTGCCGAGTCATTGAACTTAAGCCAAATGCCTATGCAGACTGCATCTACAACTTGCACATCGACGACAACAACCGTCTTAATCCAGAAGGCACTGGCTGGATTGTTCGTGGCTTCTTTAACTTGACCGACAATCCTGATTCAGTGATGATTCTTCGCGAAGATCGTGACGATCCATCAACTGAAACTCGCATCCCATTGCCAGCTGGCACTCAGGTCATCATTGACACTCAGCGTTTGTGGCATGCAGTGTGGCATCAGGGTGATGCAGTTCGTTACTGCCTCATCACTTCATGGGAATCAGGCGACAATCTAGATGCCTACATCAAGAAGTACCACGGTGTTTCCAAGGTTGAGAACGCGCCACTTGATCAGGCGACGATTGATGCAGCAACTGAAGAAGTTGCTCGTCGTCGTGCCGAGCGCGCCGCTCGTTTAGCCGAGCAGGGCAAAGTGCATGTTGAGGTAATGTCCGAGGCTTAAGTCGTCTCGTAAAATTTGCAGTCGTTTAAGTTGCCGAACTTTGTTGCGGGCGCTTGTTTCCGCTCGTTAAAGGATTAGGACTTACCCTTCGATACGGCACAATGGACTTTAACGAAAGGCATTTGCCGTGGCACCGCGCAATCTAATTAACATCGAGAATGTTTCGCTCGATTATGGAAAAGGCGCTGTCCTAGATCAGGTATCGCTTGGCTTGGCCGAATTTTCTCGGATCGGTATCGTTGGCCGAAACGGTGGCGGCAAGTCCTCACTGTTGAAAGTAATGGCTGGCGATGACACTCCAAATAGCGGTCGGGTTTCGCAGGCAAACAACATTGTGGTTGGTACGTTAAATCAGGTTGATAGTGCCGATCCCGCTGCTACCGTTCGAGATGTTGTCTTAGGCGATCAGTCAGATCACGAGTGGGCAACAAGCGCTGCAGTTCGTGATGTACTGACTGGCCTCTTTGGCGGTTTTGGCGAACAAATCTTAACTCGAACAATGGGACCACTTTCCGGCGGTGAACGACGCCGAGTGGCCTTGGCAAAACTTCTAATCAGCGATTTGGATGTGCTACTGCTTGATGAACCAACTAACCATCTTGATGTAGAAGCTGTTGCTTGGTTGGCACAACATTTGAAAGCTCGGCGCAATCTGGCCTTGGCAGTAGTTACCCACGACCGTTGGTTCTTGGATGAAGTAAGTGATCGCACCTGGGAAGTGGTTAACGGGCAGGTCGAAGAGTACGACGGCGGCTACTCAGCGTTTGTTTTGGCAAAGGCCGAGCGAATGCGACAAGCCTCGGTTGAAGAGCAAAAGCGCAATAACTTAATCAAAAAGGAACTGGCTTGGCTGCGCCGAGGTGCACCGGCCAGAACCTCTAAGCCGAAGTTTCGAATTGATGCCGCAAACGAACTAATCGCCAACGAGCCACCACCGCGCAACAACGTTGAACTATTGGCATTTGCCAACGCACGACTTGGTCGCACGGTTTACGAACTGCATAACGCCCGAGTGACTTTGGGTGAACGCAATCTATTTGACCATCTGGATTGGAATGTTGGTCCGGGTGATCGAATTGGGATTGCAGGCGTTAATGGTGCCGGCAAAACAACCTTGCTTCGCGTGTTAACTGGCCAACTTGAATTATCTCAAGGCAAGTTAGTGACGGGCGTAACCGTTAAGCCGGCCTTTCTGTCGCAACATCTTGAAGAACTTAATCCCACTTGGCGCGTCCTTGAGGCAGTTGAGCAAGTTGCTGCTCGAGTTGAAATTGGTAAAGGTAAAGAACTTAGTGCCTCGTCACTATGTGAACGACTTGGTTTCGCTAGTGAAGCGCAGTGGACACCAGTAGGGGATTTATCCGGCGGTGAACGAAGACGACTTCAGTTAACGCGGTTACTTATGGGTGGGCCGAATGTCTTGATTTTGGATGAGCCGACAAATGATTTCGATGTTGAGACTCTTGCCAGCCTTGAAGACTTACTTGATAGTTTCCCTGGCACATTGCTCGTTGTCTCGCACGACCGTTATTTTCTTGAGCGGGTCTGTGACCGATTTGTCGGCGTAATGGGTGATGGGGGATTACGGGATCTGCCCCGTGGCTTGGATGAGTTTTTGGAATTGCGAGCGTTGCAAGACCAAGAATCATCTGTGGCCGATCAGTCGCCTATGAAAGAGAAACTCAGTGGCGGGGCAGTGCGTGAGCTGCAGAAAGAATTGGCCAAAATTGAACGGTCAATTGCCAAGGCTGATACCTCGATCAAGCAGTTGCTTGAACAGATGGAAGTTCACGCGACGGACTTTGTGAAAATCGGTGAACTTTCGCCACAACTAACCGAACTCAAATCCCAAAAGTCTGAACTTGAAGATAAATGGCTCGAAATTTCCGAGCAGTTATTGGATTCTTGAAGCTAGCGCTAATTACTCATTTGCGCCAAAGTAAGCTCCAATGATTCCGATGACACCACCAAGCGCAGTTTGAACCAGTGTCATCACTGCTGACGAAACATCCTGGGGCTGGCGGGTAATAGTCGTCTCCATGGCGGCAGTCACATAGTCTCCAATGATTGCCAAACACACTGCGGACATTGTGCCAATAGCCAGAATGGTCACGATTTTGCCAACCAAGGCAGCCTGTTCGGGACCTTGCTCATTATCTCTACCTGCTTTCGCGCCGAAATAGCCGCCAAGGACACCAATTACGCCACCAAGTGCAGTCTGAGCTAGTTTCATCACGTCAGAGGAAACTTCTTGGGCTTCGCCGGTAGTGCTGGTCTCGAGACCAGAGATTATGTAGTCGCCAGTTATGGCAAGGATTAGAGCGATAACTACACCGATTGATAAAACGAACATGGTTCGGTCTTTTAGGTTTTTCATTGCCATCCTGACGGTTATCTAAAACTTTTGACTGACGATATTATTCCGACAATCAAAAAGGCTCGCAACCCATTTGCTTTGTTTAGTCAATGTCTTTTCTTGACCTCACAAGAGGCGTACTTAGTTTGAAAAGAAGTCGCTGTAATTTACGAATTCGAGCCCGTTGCTTCTCAAAAAATCTGCGGCAAATTTTCCTAATTAGACAGGAAACATCGCCAAATTTAAGGTAAAACTTCGATAGCTTGCTTGAGATCAGACCACAAATCTTCAACATCCTCGATGCCGACTGATACTCGGATCAGGTTTTCGGGCACATCTTGATTTTCATGGGTCCAACGACGACGGCGTTCCAGCAGCGATTCAACGCCACCTAGCGATGTTGCATTCGCCAAGATTTTGGTTGATTCACATACTCGGTCAGCATCACTAGCCGAGTTACCGACTTCGAATGAAATGATGAAGCCTGGACCACTGGCTTGCGTTGTATGAACATCGGCATTTGGATGACTAGCCAAGCCTGGGTAGTAAACCTTAGAGACTTTTGGATGTTCAGATAGTAGCTGAGCCAAGACCTTGGCATTTGCCTCTGCGCGATCAATGCGCACGGTCAGTGTGCGAATTCCGCGAAGCGCTAAGAATGTATCAAAGACACTCGGCACTGCGCCAAGAATGGTTCGACGGCCGTGAAGTTGCTTGGCCACTTCGGCGTCCTTGGCAATTGTTGCTCCCATCAGCAGATCGGCATGACCAGACAGGCCTTTGGTGACACTATGCATTACGATGTCGGCGCCGAGGTTGAGCGGACGCTGGCGCGCGGGAGTCATGAACGTGCTATCAACTGCAAGTAGCGCACCAACTTTATGGGCGAGCTTGGCAGTTGCCGCAATGTCGCAAATTTCTAGTAGCGGATTAGTTGGCGTTTCAATCCAGACTAAATTGGCAGGCTTGTCAGGACCCGAAATCTTAGCTGCGATATCTGCTTGGTCGGTTACATCAACTAACCGCAATTCAATCTGACCGCGCTGGGCTAATTCATTTAGTCGCGTTCCAACTGCTGCGTACGAGTGTTTGCTAGCAACAATCACGCCACCAAGTGGCACCAAATCAAAAACCGCATTAGCGGCAGCCATGCCACTGGCAAAAACAGTTGCAGTGCCAGCTTCAATTGCGCCAATTGTTGTCTCAAGTGCTTCGAAAGTTTCATTGCCATGTCGCAAGTAACCAATTGGACCACCAGCATGCACAGTGCTAGACGGGACGATTGGAGGATTAATGGAACCGTCTGGGGTGCGCTCAGGGCGCCCTGCATGCACGGCGAGCGTATCAATAGTGAATTCCGGTTCCTGCGACGAATTGCTCATAGGTAAGAGAGTAGTGCCTATGAAACTAGAGCACATCGGCTAGCGTGGACTCATGGAAAATCGCACCCGCGTGGTCGTGCTATTTGGCGGAATCAGCAATGAGCACACCATCTCGTGCATTTCGGCAGGAAGTGTCCTGCGAGAGATTGACCAAACCAAGTTCGAGCCCATCCCAGTTGGCATTACCCAAGCGGGCGAATGGGTTCCCATAGAGCTATCGAGTCCGCTACTTGCAATGACCGCGGCCCAAGAACCAGTGGTTCAAGCGACCAGTCAAAGTGTCCAACTAGTTTCAGTTGCTGGCCAGCCCACACTTGAAATTAGCGATCAAGATTCGGTCGTATCGATTCCAGTTGATGTAGTTTTCCCGGTGCTGCACGGCACATATGGCGAAGATGGCACGATTCAGGCAATTTTAGAATCTGCTGGGGTACCTTATGTGGGTTCTGGTGTCTTCGCGTCGGCCGCCTGCATGGACAAGGCGTATCTAAAGACGATCTTGTACGAAGCAGGATTTTCGGTTGGTCAGTATGAGGTGATTACTGACGAACAGTGGCAGAGTGACTTCGATGGATCCATTGCTCGAGTCAATCAACTGACCTATCCGTTATTTGTTAAGCCATGTCGCGCCGGCTCAAGTGTCGGCATCTCAAAAGTTAAATCTCCATCTGATCTAGTTGTCGCAATTGAAGCAGCTCGAATTCACGACCCCAAAGTAATAATCGAGGCAGGCTTGGAGAATGCTCGCGAAATTGAATGTGGAGTTCTGGATAGTCCAACGGGTCCACGAGCAAGTGTCTGCGCCGAGATTGTGGTGCAGGGCAAACATGAGTTCTACGACTATGAGGCAAAGTACCTTGATGATTCAGCTCAGCTGATAGTCCCGGCACAACTTCCTGAATCAATTCATCAGCAGGCACAGGAGCTGGCTACCTCTGTCTTCACAATGATGGATTGCGCCGGATTAGCCCGAGTAGACCTGTTTCTCGTGGCCAACGAACTTATTGTGAATGAGGTCAATACGATGCCTGGCTTTACTGCGATTTCAATGTTTCCCAGAATGTGGGCCCAAAGTGGAATTGAATACCCGAATTTGATTGATGAACTTATTTCGGACGCTCTGCGCCGCGGCAATAACTCTAGTCAACTACTCGGCAGAAGCAGAGATTATTAGAGGCCGCAAACTCGTGGTTAAATCCACCAATGCATTTGCTTCTGGTTGAAATTCTTTCGGGACACTAACTTCGACTCGAACCGAAGTGTTCGTTGAGGTGAAGCGCCAGCCTGCGCTTAGTTCCTGTGGGAACCAGTCGATTTCATTGACCGATACTAATTGTGATGCGGGTGTCATATTTGCTGGCTCAGATACCCCACAGCGCAACGTGATTGCTGGATTGCCCCAAGCTGCAGTGAGAGCTGAATCCCCGTTGACATCACGCTTGCTTTTATCGGCAACCTTCATTGGAACTCGGCCAAGAAAATGTGCGCAAATTTCCCGCGCTTGGTTATCTGGCGTGGGTGCCGTAATTTCCACTTTAGAATCTGCGCAGGCAGTGAAAAGCAAAAGTCCAGCGATTGTCCAGACGATGCCTTGCTTCACGCTATCCACTTTATAGAAATCCGACCTAACTAACTCGTCTACCCTCGATCCCCGATACCGTTAAGGTGTGAACATCCAGCAAAGCGTTGCCGAACTTGGTGAGTTTGCGCTAATTGCAGCCATAAGTGAGCGCCTGGGCAATGTAGAAACTGACACAATCATCACACCAAATGGTGATGATGCCGCGGTGACACTTGCGGACAAGCCCGTGGTCTCATGTCTAGATGTCTTGGTGCAGGGCGTACATTTCCGCCTTGACTGGTCAACGGCATTTGAGATTGGTCGCAAAAGCGTTGCTGTTAATTTGGCAGATATTTTTGCCATGGGTGGAGATCCAAAGTATTTTTTGGTGGGCCTAGCCATTCCAGCAGAGACTAAAGTTCAATGGGTGCTAGAACTGGCCGATGGCATAAAACATGAAGCGGAACTAGTTGGCGCTTCAGTGATCGGCGGCGATGTAGTCAAAGCGGATCAAGTAATGATCACTATCAGTGCCTTTGGCGAACTCCAAGCAGCAAAGCCAATCACCCGATCGGGTGCAAAAGTTGGAGATGTAGTTGCAGTTGCCGGTCGTCTCGGATATGCCCAGGCTGGCTTGCTCATGCTTTCACGTGGATTTCGTTCACCAAAGTCAATTGTCAGTGCACATCGAGTACCGGAGCCTCCTTATGAACTGGCCAAAGCTGCTTTGGCCGCTAACTCGATGATTGATGTAAGCGACGGATTGATTGCTGATGTTGGCCACCTAGCCAGGGCATCCACTGTGGCGATCAACATTGAATCAGACAAACTTGAAGTAACCGAGGAGCTTCAGGCTATGGCCTCTGCTTTCAACGGAGATGCTCTTACTTGGGTGCTACAAGGCGGTGAAGACCATGCCTTCGTTGCAACATTTTCCAGTGCGTTGGATGTGCCACCTGGTTGGGTAATCATTGGTTCAGTCAGCACTGGAGAAGGTGTCAGTTTAGATGGCGAGGAAATCACCGCCACAGGCTGGACTCACTTTAGTTAATTTAAATTATTGTGACTTGAAATCAGCAATTAAAAAACCCCGCACGAGGCGGGGCTTTTTAAGATTTAGTAGTTATGCGCGTGCAACCTTGCCCGCTTTGATGCAGGAAGTGCATACGTTCAAACGCTTAGGGGTCTTACCAACTAGGGCGCGAACGGTCTGAATGTTGGGATTGAAACGACGCTTGGTGCGACGGTGTGAATGTGAAATGGCATGACCAAAGCCTGGGCCTTTGCCACAGACATCGCAGTTAGCAGCCATGATGAAACTCCTTGCGGATAATGATTTAACTAGCCCCACAACTGTACCTGTCGGGCAAGGGAAATACCAACTCAAGGTGTTCGCACCGAGTTGCTCATGTTGCGCCAAGCCTAGATTTCCTAAGGAAACGGTAATCTTGGTGTGTGTCTGCAAGCCCATCCGCCCATGATGTTGGTCGGATTTTGACCAGTGATTTTCTGCAGATACTGCAAATCTTTGCCGACCAACTTGAATTACGAGAGTCCGAGATTAATGCCCTGAATGTATTTCCTGTTCCTGATTCGGATACTGGAACCAATTCCTTGTTAACCGTTCAGGCCGGAATCATGGGATTGTCGGCTAATCCTGTGGACCGAGAGTCCCTCACCCTAACTGTTCGCCAGTTTGCTCAATTCGCAAGTGCGAATGCCCGTGGCAACTCAGGCACCATCTTGGCTGAGTATTTTCGTGGCCTGGCCATGGCTGTCGGCGATCAAGCTGATGTGGCTAACTGGTATGCGGGATTACAATCGGCGGCAAAATGTGCTTTTGAAGCAGTGCTCAATCCTTCTGACGGCACAATCCTGAGCGTCGCACAAGCAGTAGCTAAAGTACGGCCAACATTTGAATTGTTCGCCTATCTGGGTGATGTCACCCATGTGGCCAAATCTGCACTACTACGTACCACTAGTCAGTTGGCGCAGTTGCAGAATGCGCAAGTAGTAGATGCAGGAGCTTGTGTCTTAGTGCTATTTCATGAATCGGTTTCAAGCTTTTACAACAACCATCAGGTGAATATTTCATTCATGCACGAGCGAACCAACTTACCGCCACTGATCGAATATGTCGGCCCTAGCTTTGAGTTAACTTTTCTATTAACAACCAGCAAAGATGCGCGCGAGCAACTTCGAGTCGCATTAGCTGAGTTAGGCGAGTCGATAACTATCGCTGGGATTACGCCGGAGTTCAAAGTGCACATACATACTGATGAAGTGTCACGAGTATTAGATGTTGCAGAATCTCTCGGAGCAGTATCAATGATTACAACCACTTCATTAGCAGGTCAGTTAAGCGAATCATGACTGAATTAGCTGAACCACTTTCTACAGTAATCGGGGCAAAGACTGCTGACCTATTGAACTCTGAATTTGGCATGAACACTGTGGAAGATCTATTACGCCACTACCCGCGAAGGTATGAACAACGTGGCGCACTTACTAACTTGAATAGTTTAGAAATAGGTGAGCATGTAACCGTACAGGCGGAAGTTGTCACTTTTAAGTCTCTGCGGAATCAATCAAAGCCTGGTAATCGCCAGGAAGTTGTCATTAGTGATGGAACGGGTCAACTGACGTTAATGTTTTTCAACCAGCATTGGCGAGAAAAAGAGCTGACTCCGGGCAAACGCGGGTTGTTTGCCGGCCAAGTTTCGGTCTTCAATAACAAGCGTCAATTGACCCACCCTGATTACGAGCTATTAGGTGAATTTACCCAGATTTCGGCCGATGATTACGCAGAGCAATTCTTGCCGGTTTATTCGGCAACAAAAAAACTGCCAACCTGGACCATTGCTCGATGTGTCGAGTCAGTTTTGCTCAAACTAGGCGACCTAGACGAACCGTTGCCTGAAGATGTGTTAGTTGCTCACGATCTACTTGATCTGAAAACGAGTCTCAAGGCAATTCATAAACCAACAAGTACTGCAGAGTTGGAGCAGGCGAAGCTGCGCCTCAAATGGGATGAAGCGCTAGCTTTGCAAATCATTTTGGCGCAACAAAGGTATGAAGATGCCAAGTGGCCAGCAATAGCCAGAACTCCAAAAGTTGGCGGATTGCTTGATTCATTTGACCAAAGTTTGCCATTCTCATTAACCCAAGGTCAGGTTGAAGTGGCAGAGACGTTAGCTGCTGAACTTGCAACTGGCCATCCAATGCACAGACTTCTCCAGGGTGAAGTCGGTAGTGGGAAGACCGTTATTGCTGTTCGAGCAATGCTCACTGTGGTAGATAGCGGGGGACAGGCGGCTCTACTTGCGCCAACAGAAGTATTGGCAATGCAACATTATCGGGCCGTCACTAACTTACTTGGACCGCTTGCAAGGGCAGGCGAACTCGGGGCTGCCGAAGGCGCAACCGGAGTAACTTTGCTCACGGGATCGTTAAATACCGCGCAACGACGCAAAGCTCTGCTGGATATCACGAGCGGCCAAGCAGGCATCGTCATTGGTACTCATGCACTATTAGAAGACCGAGTAGATTTTTTTGACTTGGGCCTTGTCGTCATTGACGAACAACATCGATTTGGCGTTGAGCAACGGGCCACCCTAGTTTCTAAAGCTGGAACCGAACGCAGGCCACATGTCTTAGTAATGACCGCAACACCAATTCCGCGCACTGTTGCAATGACGGCCTTTGGCGCTCTAGCCGTCTCCACTTTGACCGAACTACCTAAAGGTCGTCAGCCAATAACCACTCACGTAGTTGCGGCGGCAGAGAAACCCGCACACTTAGAGCGAGCTTGGCAACGAATCCGCGAGGAAGTGACTCAGGGCCATCAGGTTTATATCGTTGTGCCGCGCATCGCCAGTCAGCAGGACAAGGACGCTGAAGCTAAAAGTCGCCCTGCCGTTGCTTTGGAAGATCTATTTAACGAACTAACTACAGGACCGCTTGCAGATTTGCGCGTTGGCGCCTTGCATGGACAAATGTCGCCGGCCGATAAAGATGCAGTGATGCAGCGATTTACTGCTGGACCGAGCAGTCCAGATGGAATTGAAGTCCTGATTTCAACCACTGTTATTGAAGTTGGTGTCGATGTCCCCAATGCAACAACAATGGTGATTATGGATGCAGATCGATTTGGTATTAGCCAATTACATCAATTGCGCGGTCGTGTTGGTCGTGGCTCTCTACCTGGCCTTTGCCTATTAGTTACTGAATCAAGTCAGTACAGTCCAGCTCGAGCGCGGCTTGCTGCTGTAGCATCCACCACAGATGGATTTGAATTAGCAGCGCTTGATTTAGAGCAACGTCGCGAGGGTGATGTGCTGGGTCGTGAGCAATCAGGTGTGCATTCCAGTTTGAAATTAGTGAGCATCATCGCAGATGCCCCATTGCTAGAACAAGCTCGTGAACTGGCCCAAGCGATAGTGCAGACCGATCCAAACTTGGAAAACCAACCAGCACTAGCTCGAGCAGTAACTGCATTAGTTGCGAGCCGTGCGGAGTTTGTGAAGAAATCATGACACGAATTATTAGCGGGCGACACAAAGGCCGAAGGTTGATTGTCCCGGCATCTGTTACCCGACCAACATCAAGTCGAGTTCGGGAAGCGGTATTTTCAACGGTGCAGCACGCACTTGGTGACTTTGCCGGAACAAAGGTGCTCGATTTGTATGCGGGCTCTGGTGCGATGGGCCTTGAAGCAATGTCGCGCGGTGCGCTGCAGTGCACATTTATTGAAAAGGACGCTTCTGCTGCAGATTGCATAGCGGCAAATATTAAGGAGTTGAATCAAGAGCGAGCGGTAATCAGCAAAGTGGATGTTTCGGTCTCCACTTCAAATCCGCCAAATTCTGGGCCTTATGACCTAGTTTTTTTAGATCCGCCTTATGCATTGCCAAACTCGGCATTGGTTGATGTGATTTCAGGTTTAGCCAACAACAAATGGCTTTCCCAAGAGGCATTCATAGTTGTTGAGCGCAGTGCTAAGTCGACACTGGCTTGGCCGGATTCAATACATGAATACGCGCAAAAAAGTTATGGCGATACGGGAATTTGGTATGGAGTCTATGCACCTGACAGAGTAGAGGTGTAGGAGGTCTTATGCGTAAAGCAGTTTGTCCGGGGTCATTTGACCCGGTAACAAATGGACACCTTGATGTATTCGCTCGCGCAGCCGATCAGTTTGATCACGTCACTGTTGCAGTCTTGATTAATAGCACTAAGTCTGGCTTGTTCTCAATTGATGAACGAGTAGCAATGCTTCGCGAATGCACCGCGGATTATTCAAACATTGTTGTGGATACCTTCGAAGGACTTTTGGCTGATTACTGCGCTAATCACGATATCAAAGCAATCGTTAAAGGACTACGAGCCGTTTCGGATTTTGATTACGAACTACAAATGGCGCAGATGAATTCAACACTTGGCGTTGATACATTTTTCGTGGCGACGAATCCTGAATTCAGCTTTCTTTCCTCAAGCTTGATTAAAGAAGTCGCCAAATTTAATGGTGATGTTTCAGGCTTGGTGCCAGTAGCTGTCCAAGAGGCACTAAAAAATAAATTCACCGCTCAGGCGTAGAGGACCCGAGATGACTTCATTAGACCCACATGTTCCCTTAGTACTAGACGTTCGTGATTTGGGTCGCCGAGCTGGAGCAATGAAAACCAAGACTTTTAATGTGACTTTGGTTGAGGAATTGGGAATTGGCGTAATAAGCGTGGCTCAAGATTCGGAAGTTGAATTCGACCTTCGGCTGGAGTCGGTAATGGAAGGTGTGCTTGTAACTGGCACTGCTCTAGTGACAGTGACCGGTGAATGTTCGCGATGCCTCGAGCCACTTTCATACGATTTAGAAGTTGATCTGCAGGAACTCTATGAGTACCCAGATACCGATCATCGTGGCCGGGTAGTTGAGGACGAGTTAGATAACGAAGATGTTCTCAAAGTCGAGGACGATTTAATCGATCTCGAGCCGTTACTGCGTGATGCGGTAGTTCTAGCCCTGCCAATCCAGCCACTTTGTAAGTCTGACTGCCTTGGCCTCTGTGTCGAATGTGGCCAGAATCTCAATGAACAGCCCGAACATCAGCATGAAATTACAGATCCGAGGTGGTCTGCACTTGCCGATTTGACCAGACCCGAGCCTAGAAGCCAAGATTAGAGGGGCAAAAGCCCAATTTAGGAAGAAAAGGAAGGCGTAAAGTGGCCGTTCCAAAGCGTAAGACTTCACGCAGCAACACACGTCATCGTCGTTCTGCATGGAAGACCACAGCAGCAAATCTTGCTACCTGTGATCGTTGCCGTGCACCTAAGTTGCAGCACACCGCTTGCACAACTTGTGGCACCTACGACAAGCGTCAGGTTCTCAGCGTCTAATCTCATGTCTGCGTCGTACGACGATTTATTCGCTCGGCTCGGATTATCAATTGACGAACAACTGATAGCACTTGCTCTCACCCATCGATCTTTTGCATACGAATCAGGTGGAATCCCAACTAATGAGCGACTGGAATTTTTAGGCGACTCAGTCTTAAGCATCATAATCACAGACTTTCTTTACCAAGAACATCAGGATTTACCAGAAGGTCAATTGGCCAAAATGCGCTCAGCTGTTGTTAATGCTCGCGCACTCGCTTCCGTTGCTCGCGAATTACGCCTAGGAGATTATCTTTTACTAGGTAAAGGTGAAGAGGCCACAGGTGGCCGCGACAAGTCCTCAATACTTGCTGACACCGTAGAGGCAGTGATTGGCGCAATCTACTTGAGCAATGGATTGGCTGAAGTTAAGTCATTTGTCTTAGGCAATTTTGCTTATTTACTTGAGCAAGCTCAATCACTAGGCGCGGGTCTTGACTGGAAGACTTCGTTGCAAGAACTTACTGCTGAATTAGGAGTAGGAGTACCCGCATACTCCATTACTGAACAGGGACCGGATCACGAAAAGATGTTCCATGCCCAAGTGGTTCTTGGTGAGCGTCTCTACGGTCACGGAACTGGCTCAAACAAGAAAGAGGCGGAGCAACTTGCCGCTGCTAGTGCGTACGCCGAACTCAAGGCTGAACACGCCGAAAAGTAATTTCACGGGTACATTACAGACATGCCCGAGTTGCCCGAAGTTGAAGTTGTACGCCGGGGCATCCATGAATATGTAGTCGGCAAAACTATTTCGAAAGCAACCGCCAGGCATCCCCGCGCAGTCCGCAGGCAAATCGGAGGTGCTCGAGAATTTGCGGCAAGGCTGTCAGGACGATCGATCATCGACACAAATAGACGTGGCAAATTCCTTTGGCTGGTTTTGGATAATGGCCAGGCGCTGGTGACTCATCTAGGTATGAGCGGCCAAGTGTTAATCCAACCGATAACCGCTAAGCCCGAGAAGCATTTACGGGTGCGCTGTGTGTTTACTGAAGGTGAGAACGCGGTGCACTTTGTTGATCAGCGAACTTTTGGCTGGATGAATGTCGAGGAACTAGGTCCTGATGCGCGTGGAATCATTGTTCCAGAATCTGCATTCCACATTGCCCAAGATCCATTAGACCCACTATGGGATAAGCAAGAGTGCATTGCTGCGATTCGCAAGAAGCCAACTCAAATCAAACGGATTTTGCTTGACCAAACTCTGGTAAGCGGCATTGGAAATATTTACGCCGACGAGGCACTTTGGTTAGCCAAAATTCATTGGGCTACCCCTGCCAGCTCAATAAGCAAACAAAAATTGGACCTACTTCTTACCAGTGCGCAAAGTGTGATGCGAGATGCATTGGCCGTAGGCGGCACCTCTTTTGATGCCCTTTATGTAAATGTGAACGGTGAGAGTGGCTATTTTTCCCGCGACCTTAATGCCTACGGACGAGAGGATGAGCCCTGCAGTCGATGTGGCCGGCCGATAGTTCGGGACCACTTTATGAACCGCTCATCCTTTAGCTGCCCAAAGTGTCAACAGTTATCCACAGTCAGCTAAGTGCCTGCCGTTTCTAAAGATTGACCAGCGGGCACGGTAAACTGAAAGTCGCACATCGCTAGATTCCCCGCTGGCCCGATCAGGAAGACCTGCGTGTACCTCAAGAGTCTTACCATCCGCGGCTTTAAGTCGTTTGCTTCGTCAACGACGCTAAATTTTGAGCCCGGTATTACTGCCGTAGTTGGCCCTAACGGTTCTGGTAAATCAAACGTGGTAGATGCCATCGCCTGGGTAATGGGTGAACAAGGCGCTAAGTCACTGCGCGGCGGAAAGATGGAAGATGTAATCTTCTCGGGCTCAAAGGGACGCGCTCCATTAGGTCGTGCTGAAGTATTGCTGACCATTGACAATACTGATGGCGCATTACCCATTGACTACACCGAAGTAACTATTTCGCGCACCATGTTTCGAAATGGTGGATCAGAATATGCAATCAACGGAACTGCCTGCCGACTTTTAGATATCCAAGAATTGCTTAGCGACTCTGGAATCGGTCGCGAGATGCATGTCATCGTTGGCCAAAACCGACTTCGGGAAATTTTGCTAGGAACCCCAGAGCAACATCGAGGCTACATCGAGGAAGCTGCCGGCGTTCTAAAACACCGTAAGCGCAAAGAAAAGGCATTACGCAAACTAGCAGCAATGGATTCAAACTTAACTCGGCTTGAGGATTTAACAAATGAACTTAGGCGCCAGCTAAAGCCATTGGGTCGCCAAGCGGAGGTCGCCCGTCGAGCGAATGTAATTCAGTCTGATGTGCGCGATGCACGACTGCGGCTACTTGCTGACGATTTAACCCAATTGCGTGAGGCTTTGGACGCTGAAATCGCAGACGAGACTGCTTTGCGAGAACGTCGTCGAGAGGTTGAGAGCGAACTAACTGCTGCTAAAGCACGGGAAGCGATTCTGGATGCTGCCATCACCCAGGCGAATCCCTTGGTTGAGCAGGCTTCACACACCTTCTATCAATTAGGTGCATTACAAGAACGCCTTCGCTCCACCTTGGCATTGGCCCGTGAACGGGTGCGATTAGGACAAGCACAAGAGGAAGAAGTACCTCCAGGTCGAGATCCCGAGGAGATTGATCGTGAGGCGTCCGAGTTACGCGTAGCACTTGAAGCGTTAAACGCAAAAGTTGGTGAAGAGCGGACAGCTCTTACTGCTGCAATCAATGAGCGAGTTTCTGCGGAGTCTGCATTGGCTGCAGAAGACGCACGCTTACAGCAAGCAGCTCGCACTATCGCCGATCGTCGCGAGGGACTGGCGCGACTAGCTGGACAGGTTGCTGCCGCTACTTCAAGAGTGGAAACTCGCACCTCAGAAATTGAGCGCCTTGCTAGTCGATTGGCCACTGCACGAGAACAAGCAGCGCAGGCCGCCGGAGAATTTGCCGTAATTGAAGGTCAAGTAGCCGGTCTCGATGAGGGCGAGGTAAATCTCGATGACAGTTACGAACGGGCACAGGCCGTTCTGGCAAATGCTGAATTAACTTTGGCTAATGCTCGCAGTCGTGAAGTTGAAGCCGAAAAGGAGCGAACTGCTGCAGCTGCCAGACTCGAAGCACTAGAGCAAGGCATGTCCCGTCGCGATGGCGGCGCTGCAATTTTGGCAGCTAGCAATTCCATGTCGGGAATCTTAGGCTCCGTTGCCGCGTTGATGCAGATTGAATCTGGCTGGGAACTGGCGATTTCAACTGCACTAGGTAGCGCGGCTGACGCAATTGCTGTTGCTTCGCCAGATGCAGCCCAGCAGGCAATACAAATGTTGCACCGCGATGAAGCTGGTCGGGCAACTTTAGTTGTTGTTGGTCAGGATCTGTCGGAAACTGCGGTTTGGCCTCCGTTAGCCGCAGGACAGCGTTACGCAATTGATTTAATTCGCTGCGATTCAGATTTGCATAAAACATTGGCCAACCTTTTGGCTCGAGTAGTAGCAGTACAGACTCGCGAGGAAGCAATTTCCATTACAAACAGCAATCCGAATTTGACCGCAGTCACTCGAGGCGGAGACCTTTACAGCCTTGGCTTAGTCCAAGGTGGAACGCACGGAGCGCAGTCACTTATCGAACTACAGGCTGCTGTCGATGAAGCCCGTGTTCGTTTGGAATCAGCAGCGCATGAACTTGATCGAACAAAGTTCAACGTTGCTTCAGCCCTGCAAGTTCATGCTGAAGCGGTTATCGTGGTAGGCCACGCACTGGATCGCCTGCACGAGTCAGACGCAAATATGGCTGCTATCGCAGAGCAGCTTGGCAGCCTGCAGTCTGTAGTTCGAAGTGCGACGGGCGAAGCGGACCGCTTGGCAGCTGCTATGGATTCAGCGATGAAGGCGCGCGAAGACGATCTTCGGGTAGTTAATGATTTACAAGCTCGACTAACTTCCGCTCAGCAAGAGCCAGCCGATGACTCGGCTTTGGATGAATCTGCCAGAGAGGCCCTAGCCAGTGCCGCAACTGCTGTGCGCCAGATTGAACTCGACGCGCGATTAGCATTGCGCACCGGCGAAGAACGACTTTCTGCCCTTGAATTACAGATTGAACAACTCGAACACGCAGCACATGTTGAACGCACTACCCGAGCCCGAGCAATTGAATTGCGCGAACAACGCCGTCGCCAAGCACAAACAGCTGGTGCGGTGGTCGTTGCCAGCGAGAGCGCACTTGCACTTTTAGGCGCATCCATTGAGCAAGCGCAACGGGAACGGGAGAAGGCTGCTACCGCAAAGACTGAGCAAGAGTCAGAAGTTCGTTCAGTACGTGATCGAATTCGCGTGCTTACTGCTGACTTAGAAGTATTGACTGATACTGTGCATCGTGACGAGGTAGCGCGAGCAGAACAGCGTTTGCGAATCGAAAATCTCGAGAATCGATCAATTGAAGAGTATGGCGTCTCGCCAGATGACTTATTGACTGAGTATGGCCCGACGGTATTAGTGCCACCGAGTCCACCTGCACCAGGCGATGAAGAGGTTGATGAAGATCCGCAACCTTACCCTTATGTTCGAAGTCAGCAGGAATCTCGGTTGGCCACTGCTGAACGTTCGCTAGCGTTACTGGGCAAAGTTAACCCGCTAGCACTTGAAGAATTCTCCGCCTTGGAAGAACGGCATAAGTTTTTGGGTGAACAACTTGAGGATCTACGCCGGTCTCGAAATGACCTGCTAACCGTTATAAAAGATGTTGACGAGCGGGTCCAAACAGTGTTCGCTCGAGCTTTTGCTGATACTGAAAAAGAGTTTAAGCAAGTGTTTGCTGGACTGTTCCCAGACGGTGAAGCTCGGATGCGCCTGACCGACCCCGAAGATCTGCTTAATTCTGGCGTTGAAATTGAGGCCCGACCACCGGGCAAGAATTTCCGTAGATTGTCATTGCTTTCCGGTGGCGAGCAATCGCTCACAGCGGTGGCATTCTTAGTTGCACTTTTCAAGGCTCGGCCAAGCCCGTTCTACATCCTTGATGAGGTCGAGGCTGCACTCGATGAAGTAAATATGCTTCGCCTACTGAACATTTTGGCTGACCTTAAGTCCAGTTCGCAGTTGATTATCATTACGCACCAGAAGCACACAATGGAGATTGCAGATGCTTTGTATGGCGTATCTATGCGCGGAGATGGCGTAACTCATGTCATTAGTCAGCGGATTGTTCGGGAAGAACAACCTGATGACTCCGCATTGGTGTAACAGGTTTAGTCTTTAGTTAATAGTCCTTCTGGTGAAAGCGCAGCCGAATGAACACCAACGCCCTGGTCATAATTATTGCCACAGTCGGCTTAGTTGCAGCCGTGCTTTTCTTCGTGCTTCGGGCGCGAAGCCAAAAAAGCGGTAAGACTGCAGAATCTATTCAGGGTGCTGACCATCCTGAAAGTCTGGTTGAGGCACCAGTATCGCAGTCAGTCACATCTAATTCGAGCAAGAAATCTGCCGCGGATGACTTTGGCAAGTCCCGCGGATCACTGACCAGCATTTTTCGATCAGTGTTTAATCGTTCCGCAATTGATGAAGATGCCTGGCAGGAGCTCGAAGATGCCTTGATCATGGCTGACATGGGAGCGCAGGCTGCATCCGAGTTTGTTGCTGGTCTGAAGCGAATTGTTCGCAGCGAAAACATTTCTAATGCTGACGAATTATTTAATCTAGCCCGAACCGAATTAGTGAAAGTTGTGGATGGTGGATTAGATCGCACACTCCAACTCACTCGAAGTCAAACCATTCCTGCCGTTGTGCTCACAGTTGGAGTCAATGGAACCGGTAAAACCACAACCACCGGCAAGCTGGCCAAATTCATTTCAAATCAAGACAAAGAAGTATTGCTTGGTGCTGCCGATACATTTCGAGCCGCAGCAGCCGATCAGTTAGCAACTTGGGGCGATCGAGTTGGTGCGCTTGTAGTTCGAGGCGCTGAAGGTAGTGATCCAGGTTCTGTTGCTTTTGATGCAGTAACTAAGGGCTACGAACAGGAAGTAGATGTGGTTCTAATCGATACTGCGGGTCGGTTACATACCAAACAAGGTTTGATGGACGAGTTGGGCAAGGTATATCGGGTGTGTGCAAAGCGTGGACCGATCGCCGAAGTCCTTTTAGTAATTGACGCCACTACTGGTCAAAATGGATTAATTCAAGCAAAAGTTTTTAGCGAAGTTGTGCCCGTCACAGGTGTTGTGCTCTCAAAACTAGATGGCACGGCAAAAGGTGGCATCGTAGTAGCCGTGCAGCAGGAGCTTGGTGTGCCGGTGAAATTAGTCGGCCTTGGGGAAGGGCCAGATGATCTTGCGGTATTCGAGCCAGCAGAATTTGTCGCTGGACTCCTTGCTTAACCTGCAATCGTGAAATCAGGCTAACTGATTGTGGGTAGCTGGCGAGCTTGGCAGGGCAACTTGATTTGGGTAAACCCGGTGGTACTCGCGTAACTGGCTATTGGCAGCTTCAAATTCAGCATTAGCAGTCTTGTAGAAATCTCCCAACATTGAAACAGTCGCATCAAAAGCGCCTTTGAGCGCAGATTTGATTTCCTCAACTGAGGCCTTCCCTGAAGTGTCTAGTTTGCGATCGCTCAGTTCATCTACCGCGCCGATAATTGCATTCACCATCCACATGTCTACTCTTGATGGAAATACTGCACCCCAAATCGTGGTTTTCTTACTGTCTGCAAATGTCATTCGGTCGTATTCACCTTGGGCAGCAATAAGTGATTTGAATTCGCTATGCCTTGTGTACTTGCTGCCGACAAACGAAATACCACGTGAAGTGACTATTAAAGCGCCTGAGTCAACTGATTGCACAATGTCTTCAGCTGGAGTAGTTATTGAAGTTGAATGACTAGTTGATCCACCAGCTCCACCGACGAAAAGTGGTCCGACTTTGGTTCCTATGAATGGACGACCACCAGAGCGAGTCTCACGCTGAGTAACTGTTGGCCCCTTTCGCGGTTCAAAAAGTTCGCAACCGTCGATTGTCAAAAGTGTTTCTTCGGAATCGGTATCTTGGCCGAATTCAATCTCAGGAAAACTAGTTTTGAAAGTCTCGACATCACGATAAAAGGTGTTTATGCCATCAACTCGAGCCCGTTGTGCCCGTTCAATTGCCACGACTTGAGCTTTGGCCTTAAAGAAATATGAAATTGCATTGCCGCTGCCATCGGCTTCAGGAAGTGCAAAAGAAGCTAGGTCTGAAGTTGTTTGTTGCAGATGGAACTCAACTGAAGCTTCAATTGCGGGTGGAACTAGCTGCCTAGTAAATAGCGCCATAAATCCAAGTACGACACCGAACATCACCGCGCCTTGGGTTCCGAGATTAAAGATTTTTATCATCCACAAACCAAGAAGTAAGGTAATTAAATATGCAGGTGTTTTAGCTGCCCGGCGCACACTGCCAATCAGTGGACCGAGAAAATATCCGAGCGACAAAATGGCCAGCACACCGAGTATGGATCTGCCTACCGGCCGAAACCAAAAGAGCTCTTTCTGGGGTGGTGCAATTTGAGTAGCCATGATGACCTTTCGCTTTTGCAATTCGAAACCGTATTGTTATGTCAATCCTAGATATTTCCCCCGACAAAAATGGTTTTAGGCAAGTAGTGGGCAGGGAAGTCGGCTACCAACCTCGCAACTTCCTTGCTTTGGGTCATCAAACTGGCGGATTATTAACATTGATTAATACTTTGTAACACGCGGGAAACATTTCAAGTCACTTTGCGCAACACAACCCATTAAAGATAGGCGTATCGACAGCGCTGTCGTAGTTTTATTCGTATTTAGCGCTTTAGCCACAAGGGGAAGAGTTGCTAAGCACATTAGTGGAGGACTAATGAACAATGGAGATATCGCTTGGGTTCTCGCGTCTACTGCCCTCGTACTGTTGATGACGCCAGGTTTGGCGTTTTTCTACGGTGGCATGACTCGGGCCAAGAGCACGCTCAACATGATGATGATGTCATTTGTGACCATCGGAATCGTAAGTGTCCTGTGGGTCATTTACGGTTTCGCCTTGGCATTTGGCAATGACACCAGCACAAGCCAATTTTTCGGAGCTTTCGATCTCTCTCGCTTGAGTAGCGGTATCGATGCAGTTGTGAATAACGGAGGCGAGTACACCATTCCGGTACTCGTATTTGCCGCATTCCAGTTAATGTTCGCGATCATCACACCAGCTTTGATTAGCGGTGCAATTGCAGATCGCACCAAGTTCATTTCTTGGGGAATTTTCGTAACTATTTGGGTAAGTGTTGTTTATTTCCCAGTTGCGCACTGGGTCTTTGACTTTGGTACCAAGCTAAAGGATGGCACAATCATCGGTGCTGGCTGGCTGGCTTCAGGTGCTGGCATTCTGAATGGCAAAGCTGTAGAGGACTTCGCTGGTGGCACTGCCGTTCACATTAATGCTGGTGCTGCCGCACTTGCATTGGCAATAGTGCTCGGCAAGCGCGTTGGCTGGCGCAAAGACCCGATGCGCCCACACAACGTGCCATTGGTTCTGATCGGTGCCGGTCTACTTTGGTTCGGATGGTTCGGATTTAATGCAGGCTCTTCACTGGGTGCAAACGGTATTGCTGGACTTGCATTCATGAATACGCAGGTTGCAACTTCAGCGGCCCTTCTAGGCTGGTTGATTGTTGAAAAGATTCGCGATGGTCATCCAACAAGTTTGGGCGCTGCCTCTGGTGCGGTCGCAGGCCTAGTTGCAATCACTCCAGCGTGCGCTTTCATTACTCCTTGGGCTGCAGTAATTCTAGGTTTGTTAGCTGGGGCAATTTGTGCGCTTGCCGTTGGCTTGAAGTACAAGTTTGGCTTCGATGACAGCCTTGATGTCGTCGGCGTGCACTTAGTCGGCGGTATCGTCGGCTGCTTGTTCATCGGCTTCTTCAGCACGTCTAAGGTGAATTCACTTGCATGGGATGGCGTGTTTTACGGCGGCGGGTTTGCCGGCCTTCGTTCACAGGCCATCAGTGCCGGATCAGTATTCCTGTATTCATTCACCGTCGCTCTGATTCTTGGGTTCATCATTGAAAAGACCATCGGCTTCCGCGTCGCTCGCGATGCAGAAATTGAAGGTGTTGACTTAACTGAGCACGCCGAATCAGGCTACGAATTCGAAAACCGTGGCGCAGGTGGCTTCGGTTCAGTATTGTCAGGCTCAGCTAAGGAAGGGGCATAAACATGAAGCTCATTACAGCAATTGTTAAGCCATTTAAGTTGGAAGATATCAAAGTGGCACTTGAAAACCGTGGCCTCCATGGCATGACCGTGTCAGAAGCTTCAGGTTACGGCCGCCAGCGCGGTCACACTGAGGTGTACCGTGGTGCTGAATACACTGTCGATCTCGTGCCAAAAGTTCGCATCGAAGTACTCGTTGACGATGCTGATGCAGATTCAGTCGTGTCAACAATTGTCGAGGCAGCCAACACTGGTCGAATCGGAGATGGAAAGGTCTGGGTAGTACCAGTCGACTCTGTCGTGCGAGTTCGCACTGGCGAAAAGGGTAGCGAAGCTCTTTAAGTAATTTCAGGTGGCACTCGAGACGACTGATGTCACGAGTGCCACCTGTTTTTTTGGGTCAGTTTTAGAAAGGAGTTACTGTGGGCGAGTTTTCGAATCAGCGAAAAGAGTTTTTAGCTCAGAAAATCAAGCCAAGTGCCAAGCGGCGTAGCGAACTCCTAGCTTTAACAGATAGTTGGATTAAGGAGCTAGCTCAAGCGGCTGGTGTTAGTCAGTTAGGCGGGGCTGTTGTCGCTGTTGGCGGTTATGGTCGAGGTGAATTAGCTCCAGGTAGCGACCTGGATCTAGTGCTGCTAGTGCCACCGTCAGCTAATCCAAATTTGATTCCCCAAGTCGCAAACAAATTGTGGTATCCGATTTGGGATGAGGGAATGAAATTAGATCACTCGGTGCGCACTGTTGCCCAAGCCCGCACCATGGCGGCTGATGACTTAAAGGTCGCTCTGGGCTTACTTGATGCGCGCACTGTTTATGGCGACGAATCTCTTTGCGAGAAACTCAAGGAGCAGGTTCTGGCAGACTGGCGGGCAATGGGCCAGAAGAGGTTACCGGGACTGCGAAGCTATGTTCAAGATCGAATAACTCGAAATGGCGAACTTGCCCACCTTCTGGAACCTGATTTAAAAGAATCGTTCGGTGGATTACGTGATTTAGGCATCCTCAATGGCGTTGCCGCAACAGGAATAGCCGAAGTTGACCAAACAGGTTTAGCCAGCGCTTATGCATTCTTACTCGACGTGCGTGATGCCCTGCACCTAGTCACCAGCCGACCGAGTGATCGGTTAACTTTGCAGGAGCAGGCCGCAGTTGCCGAACTTTTAGAAATTGAATCTGATGATGCTTTACTTCGCCAAGTTTCGAGTGCCGGCCGTACCATCAGTTACATTTCTGAGCTAACTTGGCACCGAGTCAAGCATCAAGGAGTAACTGAGCGCAAGGGAATACTGCGACGCAAAGTAGTTGTGCCGGTAATGAGTGATGAGACACCATTGGCACCTGGTGTTATGGTCCGCGATGGAGAAGTGGTGCTGGCTAAAACGGCAGACCCCAGTACCGATCCAGTATTGGTGCTTCGGGCCGCCGCCGCTGCTGCCCAACACGGCCTGCGCTTGCAACCAGAAACGGTGAATCGATTAGCAAGTGAATCCGCACCTATGCCAACCCCATGGCCAAGAGCTGCCCGAGAGGCTCTGGTTTCGTTAATCGGCGCTGGTAGGTTGGCGCTGCCAGTCTGGGAGGCACTTGATCAATTTGAAATCTTTAATCGTTTGATTCCAGAGTGGGCGGTTGTCAGGTCAGCACCACAACATAACCCACTGCATGTTTTCACGGTTGACAGACACTTAGTCGAAACTGCGATCAATGCTTCAACCATGACCAGACGTGTTGCTCGGCCAGACTTACTCTTAATTGGTGCGCTGTTTCATGACATCGGCAAAGCTCAAGATCGTGACCACACCGAAGTCGGTGTTGAGATCATGCCAGGGATTGCCCAGCGCCTTGGTTTCGACGACAGTGAATCTGCCACCTTAGTCAAGATGGTGGAGCATCACCTGCTGCTTCCAGACGTCGCAACTAAGCGTGACCCCGAAGATGATGCGACGATAAATTTTGTGGCTCAAATTGTGCAGGAACACGATTTCCTTGAAATGCTGCACGCTTTGACAGAGGCAGATTCACGCGCCACGGGACCAGCAGTCTCATCAGAATGGCGACTTTCGCTTATTTCGGATTTGGTTAGTCGAGTTCATGCCGTACTTAGGGGAGATGAGATTCCACCACCACCAGAACTTGATCCAGAGCGCCTCGAGGTCGGTGCGTCAGGAGACATTGAAGTTTTGCTCGATTCAATGTCCAGCCTGCCAACAATAACAATCTCGGCTCCCGATGCCACGGGTTTACTTGCTGCTTGTGCTGGGGTATTGGCGCTCCATCAGTTAAGTGTTAGAACCGCAACTACACAAACAGTTGGCGAGCGGGCGGTCAGTGTTTGGGGTGTGACCCCACAGTATGGCGACATGCCAGACATTCAGGAAATCGCTCGAGATCTTGGTTTGATTTTGAATGGACAGTTGGATGTTTCTGCCCGACTAGAGCGTCGGCGACAAGATATGCTTGGCGCTGGGTTCACCTACCCTCCAGCACAAGTAAAAATCCTCGAGGATGTTTCGGCGCGCGCAACCGTGATTGAAGTGCGAGCTCACGATTTCCCTGGCCTATTGCGAATCGTGGCTGGCGCAATCTCAGCAGTGAATGTCGACATTATCGCAGCCCGTGTTGCAACCTTAGGATCAGAAGCAGTGGATGTCTTCTATGTGATTGAAAAGACGGCAGGTGGCGCTCATCTGACTCCAGCACGCGCTCAGGAAGTGCGGTCCACTATTTTGGATGCTCTTGAGCTAAGCAATTCAGTGACTTGATGGCCTAAGCTTGTCGCCTACAGCCTAGATAGAATTGCGGTATGTTCGCATCGCTATCTGACAGATTGTCGGCAACCTTTAAGCAACTTAGGGGAAAAGGCCGACTCACCGAATCGGACATCGATGAAACCGTTCGTGAAATTCGCATTGCGCTACTAGATGCTGACGTTGCTCTTGAAGTCGTACGTCCATTCTGTTCTCGGGTCAAAGAGCGAGCACTAGGAGCTGAAGTATCCGCTGCGCTAAATCCGGCGCAACAAATAGTAAAAATAGTCAATGAAGAATTAGTTGAAATTCTCGGGGGCCAAACGCGTCGACTGCGGTTGGCAAAAACTCCACCAACCGTAATTCTGCTTGCGGGCTTGCAAGGCGCTGGTAAAACTACTCTTGCTGGAAAGTTGGCGCTGCATCTGCGCAGCCAGGGGCATCAACCGATGTTAATTGCTGCCGACTTACAGCGACCAAATGCTGTAGATCAATTGAAAATTGTTGGAGAACAAGCCAACACTTTGGTGTATGCACCAGAGCCGGGCAATGGTGTGGGCGATCCAGTTCAAGTTACTCGAGACGGTATCGCATTTGCAAAGCAGAAACTTCACGACGTTGTAATTGTTGATACAGCTGGTCGTTTAAGTATTGATAACGAATTGATGGCGCAACTAGCCAAAGTGCGTGATGAAGCTGGGCCAACAGAAACTCTGCTCGTAATTGACGCAATGACTGGTCAGGACGCGGTTAACACGGCGCAGACTTTTGCTGAGCAAATCGGAATTGATGCAGTTGTACTAACCAAACTTGATGGCGATGCTCGTGGTGGTGCTGCACTTTCAGTGGCAACCGTAACAAATAGACCAATAATGTACGCATCAACTGGTGAGAAGTTAACCGACTTTGAGATTTTTCATCCAGATCGGATGGCATCACGCATTCTTGACATGGGCGATGTTTTAACCCTCATAGAGCAAGCTGAAGCAACATTTGATGAAGACCAAACTGCAAAACTGGCAGCTAAACTTCAATCAGGCGATAACTTCACATTGAGCGACTTCATGGAACAAATGAAGCAAATGAAAAAACTTGGCTCGATGTCAAAAATCATGGGAATGATGCCTGGCATGGGCGACATGAAAAAGCAGATTGAAAACATTGACGATCGCGAGATTGATCGGGTGACCGCAATCATCTCGTCCATGACTCCGTCCGAACGTGATGATCCAAAGATTCTGAACGGATCGCGTCGCGCTCGAATCGCCCGAGGCTCGGGCACGCAAGTTAGCGATGTGAATGGCTTGATTGACCGATTTAGTCAGGCGCAAAAAGTTATGAAGCAGATGGCCAAGGGTGGATCGGTGCCTGGCATTCCAGCGATGCCAGGCTTACCTGTCCGACAAGCAACTAGCAAAAAGAAGCCCGGAAAAGGAGCAAAGCGTTCAGGAAACCCAGCGAAGCGAGCCGCCGAGGCAGCTGGCATTAGCCCAGAATCACCGGCGAATGAACTTACTGAATTACCTAGCGCCTTTAAAGATTTACTCGGTCCCCACTGAGTTTCGGCCCTGATTTCACTGATTGCCCGAAATCTGGCAGACTATCTCAAGTAATCCCGCCTAAAGCGCCGGCCCTCTACCTGTGTCTTTTTGCGGATTCATCCGAATTGTTGCGCAGTTCTTGCCCCACATGAACCGCAAAACCGTTCAAACCATACTCAGGAGAAATAAATTTCGTGGCTGTAAAGATCAAGCTCAAGCGTCTCGGCAAAATTCGTAATCCCCAGTACCGCGTGGTCATTGCTGACTCGCGTACCGCACGCGATGGCCGTGCAATAGAAGAAATCGGTTTGTACCATCCAAAAGAAGAACCAAGTCTTATTCAGATTAACTCTGAGCGGGTCCAGTATTGGTTAGGCGTTGGCGCTCAGCCAACTGAGCCAGTGCTTGCCCTATTGAAAATTACTGGCGATTGGCAAAAATTCAAGGGCCTGCCAGGCGCTGAAGGCACACTAAAAGTTGCCGAGGCCAAGACCAGCAAACTCGACAACTTCGCTGCGACTGTATTGGCAGTTGCTGATGAGCCACGCACTCCAACTATTAAGCCAAAGGCTGAGCCAAAAGTTGAAGTTACCGAAGCAGAAGTTGCCGCAGTAGAAGCAATTGAAGAAGTGCCAGCAGTTGAGGTAACAGATGCCGAAGTTGTTGCTCCAGCCGAAGAAGCACCTGCCGAAGAAGTTGCTGCTCCAGCCGAAGAAGCACCTGCCGCCGAAGAGGCTCCAGTTGTTGAAGTTGTCGCCGAAGAAGCACCTGCTGAAGAGGCTTAATCCATGCTTGACGATGCCTTAGAACATCTCGTTCGCGGGATAGTTGATTATCCAGATGACGTTGTTGTCCGCGAACGTCAAGGTCGCGGCACAACACTGGAAGTTCAAGTTAATCCAGAAGATATGGGTCGAGTAATTGGTAAGGCTGGTCGTACCGCTTCCGCACTGCGCACAGTACTAAACGCAATTTCTACAAAAGGTAATGTGCGTATAGATATTCTCGACGTTGACGAGCGCTAATTAATGCTGCTCGTTGTCGGGCGAATCGGTCGAGCCCATGGGGTTCGTGGCGACGTATTTGTTGAACCATTTACAGATGAACCAGAGATTCGCTTTGCCCAAGGAAGTAACCTCACGACGAGCAACAAACGAACCCTAACGGTGGCTTCAACCAAGTGGCATAGCGGGAAATTCGTGGTCCATTTCGTCGGCATAGATGATCGAACAATGGCTGATGAAATAAAATCTCTCGAGTTATCAATCGATGTTGATCCACTACAGTTACCCACTGATCCAGACGAGTTTTACGATCATCAACTCATCGGTCTAACTGCCAAGTTGGTTGACGGTTCGACTGTTGGAAAAGTGAGTGAAGTTGTTCATTTGCCTGCTCAAGATTTATTGGCCATTGTGGCGGAACCTGGAAATGAAGTTTTGGTTCCATTTGTGAAACAAATAGTTCCAGAAATTGATATCCTGGCCGGTATTGTCACGTTAAATCCGCCACCAGGTTTATTGGATGATTCCGAAGCAGAAGTTGTCCGAGGTGAAGCTGATGCAGATTGATGTCGTTAGCATTTTCCCTGAATACTTTGAGCCATTGAAATTGTCACTAATTGGCAAGGCTACGCAAGATGGTCTACTCCAAGTTGCAATTCACGATTTGCGAAGCCATACCTATGACAAACATCACACCGTTGACGACACCCCTTATGGTGGTGGGCCAGGCATGGTCATGAAACCAGAGCCTTGGGGTGAAGTGCTTGATGAGTTAGTGCAACCAGATTCGATTCTGGTAATTCCAACTCCTTCGGGAAAGGTTTTTGATCAAAAAGTGGCGCAGCAACTTTCAGGCGCCGGACATGTGGTTTTCGCCTGTGGTCGCTACGAGGGGATTGATTCACGAGTAGCAGAACACTACGCCACCAGAGTCAAAGTGATGGAAGTTTCTATCGGAGACTATGTCCTAGCCGGGGGCGAAGTAGCAGTGTTGGCCATGATTGAGGCTATGGTGCGATTAGTCCCTGGCGTTTTAGGCAACGAACAAAGTTTTCAAGACGACTCATTCGCAGAAGGCGCTATGGAGAATTTAGTCGAAGGTCCGGTCTACACTCGACCACCTAGTTGGCGCGACTTGGTGGTTCCCGAAATTCTAACTTCTGGCGATCACGCCAAGATTGCAGCCTGGCGACTCGCTCAAGCACAGCAGCGTACAGCGCAGAACCGTCCAGATTTAGGCAAATAACTTCCCGAATTTGGCGCAAACTAGCGGTTTATGGCAAACTCAGATAGTTGCAACTAGCACCTCTGCCGTAGGGGAGTCGCTAACAAAGTTGATAACGAACATCGGGCAAGACCTTTATTGAGGTATGCGACCTGCGGCGACATGTCTCCTGGAGTAGTTATGCATTACTTAGACGATCTAGATTCCGCTTCACTTCGCAGCGATATTCCTGACTTCCGCGCCGGTGACACCGTCAAAGTGCACGTTCGCGTTATTGAAGGCAACCGCTCACGTATTCAGATTTTTCAGGGCATCGTAATCCGCATCCATGGCGGTGGCGTTCGCGAGACTTTCACAGTTCGCAAGGTTAGCTTTGGAACTGGTGTTGAGCGCACCTTTCCAGTACATTCACCAATCGTTGAGAAAATCGAACTCGTCAGCCGTGGCGATGTGCGCCGTGCGAAGTTGTACTACTTGCGCGATCTTCGTGGCAAGGCTGCCAAAATTCGCGAAAAGCGCGAAAACTCCTAATTTGAATCCCAGGCGACTGTTTGGGATTGGCAATTAGTTACTCACTAGTTACTCGGTTTCCTGCATTTACCTGTCCATTACGGAATAATTACTTAGTAAATGGAAAGCAGAACTATGACTAAAAAGCCGGGTGGTTTTCTCCGCGAAACTGCAGTCGTCCTTGTCTCGGCTTTGGTGCTTTCAGTCTTGGTTCGCACTTTTATTTTTCAAGCGTTTTATGTTCCGAGTGCGTCAATGGAAAGTACTCTGCAGATCAACGACCGAATTGTGGTTTCCAAAATTTCGACAAAAATTACTGGTGTTAACCGGGGCGATGTCATTGTTTTTCATGACCCAAGCAGTTGGCTGGGCGTTGGATACACCAATCCCTACAGCGGAAAGCTTGGACACTTCCTGCAGTATGTCGGCATTGTTCCAGCTAATTCAGGCAAGGATCTAGTGAAGCGCGTTATTGGTGTGGCCGGAGATCAAATTCAGTGTTGCGATACCAAAGGGCGCATCGTGCGAAATGGTGAAGGGATTGATGAGCCCTACATACGGGCAGGATCGAGCACTAACCAAGTTGACTTCAGCGTGCTAGTTCCTGACGGCCATGTATTTGTTATGGGTGACAACCGTGGCAATTCGGAAGATTCAAGATTCCATCTAGACCTGAACAATGGCATGGTTCCATTAAAAGATGTAGTGGGCAGAGTTTCAGTGCGGATATGGCCACTCGATCGAATCGGTGGCATCGAGCGCTAATGTCAGTCGCGCCATCCTTGATTGAAGAACATTTGTTGTTCACTCAAGGAGTTAAGTTTGTCGCTGGCGTTGATGAAGTTGGCCGTGGCGCTTTAGCTGGACCGGTAAGCGTGGGTGTAGCAGTAATTGATGTAGACGTAGCTCAACCACCAGCACAATTACGGGACAGCAAGCAGATGAGCGCCAAAGCGCGCTTAGAAAATTACCTAGCAATAAAGCAGTGGACCAAATCATGCGCGGTTGGCTCAGCCACCGCTGCCGAAATAGATGAAATCGGAATAATAAATGCCCTTCGCCTTGCATGGACAAGAGCGTATTCAGGGTTGGCAATCAAGCCCAACCACATAATTCTTGATGGCAAGCACAACTGGCTGCAAGGCAAAGAATCCGACCTATTCACAATTGACATCCCAAGCATAGATTTGCCAGTAACGCTCAAGATTAAAGCCGATGCAAGTTGTGCTTCAGTAGCGGCTGCAAGTGTCCTTGCCAAAGTCGAACGCGACGAATATATGCAAAAACTTGCGTTAACCTTTCCCCAGTATGGCTGGGCCTCAAATGTTGGTTACGGCGCCGCTAAACATATGACAGCAATTCGTGAAGTTGGACTAACCGAATATCACCGTAAGTCGTGGAGCCTGTCATCGTCGGCTGGGGCATAGGCTAGGAAGTATGAGTGCTGAAGAATTAGAGCGTAAAGAAACTGAACTTGAGTTAAACCTTTACGAATCTTATGGCGATTTAGTTCACGCATATCGCTACATAATTCACACCGAGCGCCGAATGTATTTGGCTAATGGCCACGACTTGAAGGTCTGCACCAATGACTCAGGAGATGTTTATTTCGATTTAACGATTCTGGATGCCTGGGTATGGGATTTGTACGGGCAGGCCAGATTTGTGAAACAAGCACGGATTTTGACCTTCAAGGATGTAAATATCGAGGAACTACTAGGCGCTGACTAGCTTTTACTCTCGTTAGCCAAATATTCTTATCGCTAAATTTTGCTAAATTTTGGATCATTTTTGGATGCCTTCAACCTGCTTTTTGGCTGACTTTCGCCTAAGTTGAGAGCAGTACCTCAACCCGTCTAGGAGTAGTTAGTCATGAAAAAAGTTTTAGGAATAGTGGCCATAACTGCACTAGCTACTGTGCAAACTGGCATCACAGCACATGCAGCAGTTGCCACTTGCAACGGAGTCACGGCAACAATCACCTCGAGTGCGCCAACGATAAACGGAACAAACGGAAACGACGTAATTGTGGTGACTGGAACCGGTGACCATGTAGTGAATTCAGGAAATGGCAATGATGTCATCTGTGATTCAGACGGCAACGACACCATCAACTCAGGTGCTGGCAATGACACGGTATCTGGAAATGGGGGAAACGACACCATTGATTCCGGATCAGGAAATGATGTGGTCAATGCCGGCGATGGTGCTGACAAGGTTTCTGGCCAGGATGGCAACGATGCATTAAATGGCGGCACTGGCAATGATTCTGTCGATGGCAATAGCGGTAACGATGTAATCATCGGTGGCGACGGCAATGATGCAATAACTGGTGGCGAAGGCAACGATGTTGTAGCTGGCGGGACCGGCAATGATTCTGTAAGTACTGCATCAGGAAACGACACTGTCAACGGTGAAGATGGTGATGACACACTTTCAGCTGGCGAAGGAAATGACAAAGTTAATGGTGGCTCGGGTAAGGATTCAATTGACGGTGGCGATGGCAACGACAGCATTGACGGTGGCGATGGTGATGACGTTGTCAACGGTGGCAATGGCAATGACACCGAACTTGGCGGCAATGGTAATGACACGCTAAATGGCAATTCCGGCAACGACACTGAAACAGGTGGCGCTGGCACCGACCTGATTAACGGTAACGACGGCGCGGACAAACTCTATGGCAGCGACAGTGATGACACTTTGAACGGCAATGCCGGCAACGACACTTTGACGGGCAACGCAGGTAATGACAAGTTAAATGGTGGCGCTGGAGATGACTCTCTTGATGGTGGCGATGGCGATGATGAACTTGATGGCAACGAAGGATCAGATCGAATAAAGGGAAGTGCGGGTCATGACCGTAAGCACCTTGACTCAGGCGACAGAGATGAAGATTCTCGCGATTCATCCGATTCAAAAGATCGTGACAGTAAAGAACGTGACGATTAACTAATCCAAAACTAAAGCCCACCAGGACGCTGGTGGGCTTTAAGTTTTTCACAGCAAGTTTTACTTAACAGAAGCGAAGTAGGGCAATTCCGGAACCAGCAAATTTGCCATCCTAAGGCAATGTCCCTCTCCACAAAAGAACTAGGCGCATTTGGCGAACAACTAGCTGCTGAGTATCTCGTTGACCAGGGCTTTGTGATTCTGGCTCGAAACTGGCGCAGTAATTCGGGCGAATTGGATATTGTTGCGCTGACAGAGCACACCTTAGTTTTTTGCGAAGTTAAGACCCGTCGAAGTACAAGTCGGGGCTTTCCAGCTGAAGCTGTGACTCCAGCTAAATTAACGCACTTGCGCGCAGCCGCTCTTAATTGGCTTTGTGAGCACAAAGTTTCGCACCATAGTATGCGATTTGATGTGATTGCAATACTTGCCACTGATTTAACATCACCCAAAATTCACCACATCGTGGACATCGGTCAATGAGTCTGGCCCGGGCGCATGGCGCAATCATTAATGGCGTTACTGGTCTAATCGTCACGATTGAGGCTTACTTGAGTCAGGGCTTACCTGGTTTAACTTTGGTTGGACTTGCGGACACTGCAGTGGGCGAATCGCGAGATCGAGTGCGAGCGGCCATTCAAAATTCACGCCTTAATTGGCCGGGCGAGCGCAGAATCACCGTGGGATTGTCACCAGCTTCAGTGCAAAAACGTGGTGCCATGTTAGATCTGGGCATAGCACTTTCATTATTAGCCGCCCACGAACAAATACCCCAGCGCTTAGATGTCGCAGCGATTGGTGAGCTCTCACTCGATGGGTCGATCAATGAAGTAAGGGGCGTTTTAGTTGCAGCCATGGCTGCACGCAACTATGGCATAAGCACCCTCGTGCTACCTCATTCGCAGGTTGCCGAAGCCAGACTCGTACCAAATTTGAAGGTTGTTGGTGTTAGTTCACTATCTGATGCGGTTGCTTTTTATAAAGGGGAACCATTCGAAGTCCAGCAGATTGAGGTCCCGCCAGTTGACCCTGTTGAAATTCCCGACTTAGCAGATGTTCGAGGGCAAACTGATGCCCGATTAGCCCTAGAGATTGCCGCTGCCGGTGGGCACCATTTGGCAATGGTTGGCAGTCCTGGTGTAGGTAAAACCATGTTGTCCTCGCGGCTACCAGGTTTATTGCCAGAACTAAGTGATGAGCTTGCCGTGGAAGTGACTGGAATCCATTCAATCGCTGGCTATCTTAACCCAGCCCAAGGCTTGATTCGTACTCCACCGTTTCTCGCACCCCACCACAGTGCAACTACAACGTCTCTAATTGGCGGCGGGTCAAGGCAGGTGCGAGTTGGCATGGTCACTCTGGCCCATGGCGGTGTGCTTTGTTTAGATGAAGCCGCCGAATTTAATCGAACAGTTCTGGATGCATTACGAGTGCCACTTGAATCTGGCGAAGTTGTATTATCGCGCGCTGAATTCAACACAAAATTACCTGCAAGATTTCAGTTGGTCCTAGCTACAAATCCTTGTCCATGCGGAATGTACGTTGATTTAGGCGACCAGTGCACTTGTACAGTTCAGGTGCGAAGAAAATATTTCGCTCGGCTTTCCGGACCACTTTTAGATCGAATAGATTTGCGAGTAGCGCTATCCAAGCCAACGATGGCAGATTTTGAATCTGATGTGCAGGTTGAGAACACAGCACAAGTTAAGTCCAGAGTATTGGCTGCTAGAGCCCAGGCGCGGGCAAGATTTTCCAATCTGCCCTGGAAAACGAATGCAGAACTACCTGGGCCAGTGTTGCGAAAAGATTTTCCCATTACCAATTCGGCAATGCGCTATCTTCGTCAAACCTGTGGTGGATATTCTGCTCGCGGCATTGATCGCGTACTTCGCATTGCGTGGACTATTTCCGATTTACGCCAAGGTGGCCCGCCTGAGAAATCCGATTTAGAACAAGCCCTATTTTTTCGTGATGCCGGTGCTTTATGGACGTAGTAGCCGATGATCAAACTGCACGAATTGCGATCTGTTCTCTGCAATTACCTGGAGATGAACGAATTGGCCAAGAGGTTGCCCAGTTTGGTGCTGCCGAATCTGTCAATCGCTGGCTTGCTGGCTTTGGCCCGAAAGTAATAGTTCAGCGAATTAGCGATGCTGTCCTGCAAATTCCGAGAGTTCTTGCATCAGCCGAAAAATGTGGCGCTAAGTTCATCACGCCCACAGACGCTGACTGGCCGGAGCAACTTTCTGACCTTGATTTTGCTGCCCCAATAGGGCTGTGGGTAACCGGCAAAGTGAATCTGGCAGATGTAGTCCAGAACTCAATCTCCGTTGTTGGCGCAAGAGCAGCTACTGCCTATGGCCAACGAATCGCCAGCGAGATCGGGACATTAGCTGCTGATCTGGATCAATGTGTAGTTTCCGGTGCTGCATTTGGCATTGATGCGTCAGCGCATCGTGGTGCGCTTGCTGCTAACGGCCAAACCATCGCCGTACTTGCGTGCGGTGTAGATATCGCTTATCCGAGTGCGCATCAGGGGTTGCTCGAGCGAATCACAGCAAGTGGCGCGGTTGTTAGTGAGGCTCCCATAGGCGCTGTGGCACGGAAACAGAATTTCTTGGTGCGCAACCGCATCATTGCAGCACTTGGCCGCCAAACCGTTGTTGTTGAGGCAGCGTTGCGTTCTGGCGCCTTATCAACATCTAACTGGGCAAATGCGATTGGTCGGCAAGTGTGGGGCGTACCTGGTCCGATTACCTCGGCGAGTTCGGCTGGGACTAACCAAGAAATCTTCACAGGCAATGCAAAATTATTGCCCAATCCAAATTTGCTGTTTCGTTGAGGCTAAATTCCCTAATTTTGTTGGCACTCCTTGTAAAATAGCCGATAACTCGTTTTGAGAAATTTTTTAGGAGACTTTCATGTCAGAGACAAATTCACCATTTCCCCCTCCACCAATGCAGCCAACCTACAATTTTCAGGCGCCGCCTAAGGACTTTGTGGTTGCATCAGTTCTATCTTGGTTGCTGGGAGTTTTTGGCGTTGACCGGTTCTATCTCGGCTATACCGCATTGGGTATTTTGAAACTGATAACTTTCGGTGGCTGCGGAATCTGGGCACTGATTGATTTCGTCCTGCTAATCACTGGAAACCTGCCAGATGCACAAGGACGGCCACTGCAGTTCCGCACCAGGAATGTGACTACCATCTAGTTTTAAGCGACAAAATAGTGGCCAAGGTTTGCTTGGCCACTATTTTTTTGGGGTTCAATGCTTGCAATTTTAGTTTGATGTTGTCAGGGTGGGACAGTGACCGAGAAATTGCAGGAATTTGATTCTGCTTGCGCACGATTCTTGCAATATGTCGAATTAGAGCAGGGTAGAAGTCCAAATACAATTGCTGCCTACCGCAAAGACATTCACAGTTTTTTCGAATTCGCCCAATCTGCGCACTGCGCTCGCGTAGCAGATGTTGGAATATTTGAATTGCGCGGCTGGTTGGCTCAGCAGCGAACATCTGGATTAAGTTCAGCCACTATCGCCAGGCGAGCTACCGCCATAAGAGCATTCTTTGCCTGGGCTCATCGAACCAAAATAATTGATTCCGACCCAGCAAGTGCACTGGTAATTCCAAAGGTTGGTAAAAAACTGCCACACGTACTTGCGCAGTCCCAAGCAACTGATGCAATGGACCTTGCGCTACTTCGCGCTGATGACGAATCGCCAGTTCACGTGCGAGATGTGGCGATTTTGGAACTGCTCTACGCAACAGGTATTCGAGTCGGCGAATTAGTTGGACTCAACATTTCTGATATTGATCAAAGTCGCAGGACACTCCGAGTGATAGGTAAAGGTAATAAGCAGCGCGTAGTGCCCTTTGGCACGGCTGCCAGCACAGCACTAGCAAAGTATCTTGAGCAAGCACGTCCAGAATTGACCAAGATGGAAAGTGGTAACGCAGTATTTTTGGGTGCTCGCGGAAAAAGAATTGATCAACGCGTTGTGCGCACCATGGTGCACGAGGTGTTGCAAAGTCTTGGCGGGGCTCCCGACTTAAGTCCACACGGTTTGCGCCATTCGGCTGCGACGCACTTACTCGAAGGCGGAGCCGACATTAGAGCAGTCCAAGAAATGCTTGGCCACGCTAGCCTGGCAACTACGCAACTTTATACGCATGTATCCATGGAACGACTGCGCGCAGTCTTTGAACAGGCGCATCCCCGTGCCTAGCTAGATTTTTTGTAAGCGGAATTAACGTAACCTCGATTTCGAGTCTGCTGAGCGGATTTAGATATTTGAGGCCGCGCCGCAAACCCCAATGTAGACAGGTGACATGACCTAGCGTGCAGCAGTGTGATTTGCCACATCGAAGCTGACCAATCAGTGAACCGCGATTCACCAGATCTCCGACTCGCAAATTTGACTGCACGGGCTCATAAGTGGAACGAACATCTCCATGTTTTAGCACTAAAACTTCCCGTCCGGCTAGGTCGCCAACGAATGTAACTTGACCAGAAGTTGGCGCAAAAACTGATTGCCCAGTTCGGGCCATTAGGTCAACTCCTCGATGCCCTGGTAGCCAATTCGGTGTTGGCGGTGAAAAACTTCTGGTAATTTCAAGATCCTGATTTAGTGGCAACCGCCAGTATGGTTTGGGCTGAGCCTGACTCTGGCCGGCAAGCCAGAGCAAGCAGGTCGTCAATAACCCAATCAACATAGGCAAAACAAGCTTTTTGGACATAAATAGATTGTTTATCGCAGAGCAAGTCGATTGAGCCAACGATTGCAGATTGTGGACAGGGTCTGCCTGTGGCCTAGGGTTTTGCGCCCGACAAAAACCCCTCTAAACTAGGTCAAGCACTTGTTCAACGAGTGACTTCACAGGTTCAACTGTGGCGCACCAGACCATCGGTCCTTGAGTAATCAAGGTGGACGGGAACGCCGAACCTTAGGGCATTAGCAACCGCTAGTGCACAAACCGCAATGGAGTGAGCGCAAGCTTGCTCAAAAGGAGAAGAATCATGGCTGTAATTTCAGCACGCCAGCTACTCGAAAACGGTGTTCACTTCGGTCACCAGACTCGTCGCTGGAACCCAAAGATGAAGCGCTTCATTTTCACTGAGCGTAATGGCATCTACATCATCGACTTGCAGCAGTCACTTTCCTACATCGATCGCGCACATGCTTTCGTTAAAGAAACTGTCGCTAACGGCGGAACTGTTCTATTTGTTGGAACAAAGAAGCAGGCACAAGAGGCAATTGCTGAGCAAGCGACTCGGGTTGGTATGCCGTATGTTAATCATCGCTGGCTTGGTGGAATGCTCACTAACTTCCAGACCATATCAAAGCGCATTGCCCGCCTCAAAGAACTAGAAGCGATGGATTTCACAAACGTTGCCGCATCTGGCCTAACTAAGAAAGAACTTCTAGTGCTTTCTCGTGAAAAGGAAAAGTTAGCTACCTCACTAGGTGGATTGCGAGACATGCGTAAAGTGCCGAGCATCATCTGGGTAGTCGATACCAACAAAGAGCACTTAGCCGTTTCCGAAGCACGCAAACTAAATATCCCCGTTGTTGGTATTTTGGACACCAATTGCGATCCAGATGTAGTTGATTTCCCGATTCCAGGCAACGACGATGCACTTCGTGCAGTTGGCCTACTTACTGGTGTCATCGCAGACGCAATTGCTGAAGGTTTGCTTGCCCGGTCAGGCGCTGCCGAAGCAGGAACCGAAGCTGACGTTGAGCCACTGGCCGAATGGGAAAAGGAACTTCTTGAAGGTTCAGCAAGCACTGATGCAGCACCTGCCGAGGTATCTGCCGAAGTTGTGGCCGAAACAACAGCCGAATAATTTCCGGCCCACTCAAGTTACCGATTTATCAAGTATTCAAACAACAGTTAAGGATCAATAACACATGTCAATTTCAGCCGCTGATGTAAAGAAGCTTCGCGATGCGACTTCAGCCGGAATGATGGAATGTAAGAAAGCACTTGAAGAGGCAGAAGGCGATTTCGATAAAGCCGTAGAGATTCTTCGCATTTCTGGTGCCGCCAAAGCTGCAAAGCGCGGTGCTGAGCGTGAAACATCAGCTGGCCTAGTTGCCGCAGATGGCTTAGCGCTCGTTGAACTGCTATGCGAAACTGACTTCGTGGCTAAGAGCAGTGAATTCCTGTCTTTGGCTTCAGAGATCGCTGCACTGGTAAACAGTACAAAGAATGCAGACCATGAAGCAGTCCTTGGATTGACACTGGCAAACGGTGCGACCGTAGGAGCAGAAATCGAAAGTCGCGCTGGCGTCATTGGCGAAAAGCTTGAGTTGGGCCGAGTCGCACTTCACGATGGTGACGTCGCACTCTACCTACACCGCCGCGCTTCTGACTTGCCACCAGCAGTTGGTGTAATGGTTCAGTACTCTGGCGATGAAGAGGTTGCTCGCTCAGTGGCGATGCAGATTGCCGCTATGCGCCCAACTTTCCTAACTCGCGATGAAGTTCCAGATTCAGTCGTGGACAACGAGAAGCGTATTGCAGAAGAGACTGCCAAAGAAGAAGGCAAGCCAGAAGCTGCATTACCAAAGATTGTTGAAGGTCGGGTAAATGGCTTCTTCAAGGAAAATGTTCTACTGGAACAGTCTTCGGTCACCGATAATAAAAAGACTGTCAAGCAGATTCTTGATGAGGCTGGCACCTCAGTCACTGGGTTTACCCGTTTCGAGATTGGCGCTTAACTCCTAAGCAAAAATTAAGCCGCGCCCGCGCCCGTAACAATTTTGGGGGAGTGTGGCGCGGTTTTGCTTTGCCATACGGCAAGATAGAGGCGTGACTTCATCGCAATCCCAAGGCAGCCCTACTGGTTGGTCGTCCGTGCCAGTAAGAGGTTGGAATCGAGTGCTCCTGAAACTCTCCGGCGAAGCATTCGCTGGCGACGGCAAACTTGGAGTTGACCCAGAAGTAGTTCGTGACATTGCCAGACAAGTAGCTGGTGTGGTTCGCGAAGGCCGGCAAGTTGCCATCGTGATTGGCGGTGGAAATTACTTCCGCGGAGCTCAACTTTCAGACGGAGGCATGGATCGGGCTCGTGCAGATTACATGGGCATGTTGGGTACAGTAATGAACTGCTTAGCCTTGCAAGACTTTTTGGAAAAGCAAGGCATAGAAACTCGGGTGCAAACTGCGATTCCCATGAGCCAAGTGGCAGAGCCTTACATTCCCCGCAAGGCACAGCGTCACTTGGAAAAGGGTCGCGTGGTGATTTTTGGTGCAGGCTTGGGCGCCCCTTATTTCAGTACCGATACGTGCGCCGCGCAACGAGCATTGGAAATCGGCGCCGAAGTTGTCTTGATGGCCAAGGGCGTGGATGGTGTCTATGACAGTGACCCGCGAACAAATCCAAATGCGCTTCGCTACTCAGATTTAACGCACGACGACGTGTTGGCCCAGAACTTAAAAGTTGCGGACGCAACTGCAATCAGTTTGTGTCGAGATAACAATCTGCCGATTGTGGTTTTCAATTTATTAGAAGATGGCAACATTGCTCGAGCGGTTCACGGTGAATCAATCGGCACAATAGTTAGTTCCTGATCCGGAGAGGGCATCATGATTGATGACATTTTGTTAGACGCTGAAGAGAAAATGACTAAGGCGCTTGAAGTAGCGCGTGAAGATTTCACCACAATCCGTGCTGGTCGCGCCTCAGCGGCAATATTTAGCAAAATCATGGTGGATTATTACGGCTCGCCAACCCCTATTCAGCAAGTTGCCTCGATTCAAACGCCAGAAGCTCGCATGGCAGTGGTAACCCCATTCGACAAGAGCGCGATGGGCTCAGTTGAGCGAGCAATCCGAGATTCTGACTTGGGCGTAAATCCAACAAATGACGGAAATGTGATTCGAGTTTCATTTCCTCAGCTAACCGAAGAGCGACGCAAGGAATATGTAAAAGTTGCTAAGGCTAAAGCAGAAGAAGCTCGCGTATCGTTGCGAAATATTCGCCGAAGCGCTAAAGAGGCGCTTGAGAAACTAAGTAAAGATGGCGATGCAGGCAAGGACGATGTAGCCCGTGCCGAAAAAGCACTTGAGGAACTCACGAGCAAGTTCGTTAGTTCTATTGATGATCTGCTCAAGAATAAAGAGTCTGAACTTCTTGAGGTTTAGGTTATGAGCGAACAAGCCGATACTGGTTACGGCAGAGCGGGCCGAAATCTACCCGTTGCAACTGTGGTTGGGGTCGCACTTTTTTCCATTTTTGCAGCAAGTATTTGGTTCAAGCCCGTGGTCTTTGCGCTATTAGTCGCTTTTGTCATGATGCTGGCGGTAGTCGAATTGGCTCGGGCAATTTCAACTGACCTGCCGGCGCCATTACGCAAAGTCCTATTGTTGTGTGCGCCGAGTTTGGTGTTATCGGCCTATTTTGGTGGACCGCAATGGCTTCTTGGCGCTTTTGTAATTTCTATCGGCTTTGTCCTGGTAGCAAGGTTATTTTCGGGTCAAGAAGATTACGTATCACACGCAAGCAAAACAATATTCATTATTAGTTATGCGCCACTTCTTGCAAGTTTCGCCGTTCTTTTGGCCGCTCAAGAGGATGGCGCTAAAAAAGTTTTTGCCTTGGTCTTGCTAACAATTGGCGCAGACATCGGCGGCTACTTTGTCGGGATCTTTTTTGGCAAGCATCCGTTAGCGCCAAAGATTTCACCTAAGAAGTCATGGGAGGGACTAATCGGGGCTATCGTGCTTGAAATTGCAATTGGTATTGCTATCTGGCACCTGCTCTTCGAGCAATCTTGGTGGAAAGGTGCGATTGTTGGTGCGGTATTGGCCGTTACGGCAACTTTTGGCGACCTGATCGAATCCATGATCAAGCGAGACATCGGCATTAAAGATATGTCTCAATTAATTCCAGGTCACGGTGGCATTATGGACCGACTGGATTCTTTAGTATTAAATGCTGCCGTTGCCTGGCTACTATTCGGTTTATTTGTTTAACCTGCCAAAGCCAATAGGCTGAAGACATGCTTGAACCCGGTGAGTTAATTATGGTTGCGCCAAAGCGCCAGAAGCCGCCAACTCATTGGCTGGATTTATCAGTTGCCGAGCGCAAGGAAAAAGTAGTCGAACTCGGACTGCCAGCTTTCCGAGCAGATCAAATTTCACGGCAATTCTTTGGTCGGCTATCCGATGATCCTATGTCGTGGACAGATATTCCTACTGAGTTGCGTGGTGATGTTGCAGCTCAGTTGTTTCCACCACTGTTAACTTCAGTGAAGACTTTGGATTGTGACGGTGGCACCACAGTTAAGCAAGTGTGGAAACTCTTTGATGGCGCTTTGGTTGAGAGCGTGTTGATGCGTTACCCAGAGCGGGTTACTATGTGCATATCGTCACAAGCCGGTTGTGGAATGAACTGTCCATTTTGTGCCACTGGTCAAAATGGCCTGACTCGTAATCTTTCCACCGCAGAAATTGTCGAACAGATCATGGTTGGCGCGCGGGCTTTGGCTAATGATGAAATCGCTGGTGGAGTTGGCCGAGTAAACAATATCGTGTTTATGGGCATGGGCGAGCCTATGGCGAACTACAAAAATGTAATCAGCGCCATTCGCAGACTTACCGATGACCAACCTGCCGGGCTTGGCCTGTCAGCTCGTGGCATCACCGTATCCACTGTTGGATTGGTTCCCCGAATTTACGATTTAGCCAAAGAGGGAATTCCAGTAACACTGGCCGTTTCATTGCATTGTCCCGATGACGAACTCCGCGATACTTTGGTGCCGATAAATAACCGATTTAAAATCGCCGAAGTATTAGAAGCATGTTGGAACTATGCCGAAGTCACCGGTCGGCGAGTCTCAATTGAGTATGCCTTGATCAAGGACATTAATGATCAGGCATGGCGAGCCGAACTCTTGGGCAAACTACTTCAAGGTCACCTGGTACATGTAAATCTAATTCCATTGAATCCAACACCAGGTTCGATTTGGACGGCATCTCGCCCGGAAGATGAGCGGGCATTTGTGCGCATTTTGCAGGAACACGGGGTAGCAGCCACTGTTCGAGATACCCGGGGCCGGGAAATAGACGGCGCTTGCGGACAACTTGCAGCCAGCGTTTAGTGTGCGTGTCACATCATGTTTTGTCTAATTTTCTGACCCGGCAATCTAATCTGGGGCTATGAAGATTTCAACAAACACGCGGAAGTGGCTTTTTGGCATAAATGCAGTCTCGGCTTGGCTCGGACTGGGAATGTCTGTTGTTCTCGAAACCTTAGGCTTAGTAAAGCCGGAGCCACCAAAAACACCCATTCCAACTTCCCAGTTTGCTTATTATGGTCATTACGCAGACGGGATCGCTGGTGCGCCAGCAAGATTAATCGATCTATTTAGCTACTTCACAATCTGGAGTCAGGTCGTCGTTGGTGTCGTTGCCACTTTGCTATTTCTCAACATCTCTCGAGATGGAAAATGGTTCCGGGTATTTCGCTTAGATAGTGTGCTGATGATTGCCGTTACTGGCATTGTCTACAACGCCATGATTGCCCCAAGTTACCCGCCCGTTGGTCTGTATGTTTATTCAAGTTTCTTTGAACACACACTCACACCAATACTTACCATCTTGGTCTTTTTAATTGCCGGACCGCGCGGTTGGATCAACTTAAAGACTTTTGGCTTAGCGCTCTTGTTGCCAGTTGCTTATGCGGCTTACACCTTGCTGCGTGGCGCAGTCATCAACATGTATCCGTACGACTTTCTCGATGTTGTGACCTACGGCTACGCTGCAGTGCTTCAGTTCGTGGCCATTATCTTGACTGCGGCTGCAGTTTTAATGGCAATTTTTTGGGCAATCGACCGGTGGTTGCCAAATAATCAGACTCAAGGTCACCCTGAATTCCCGTTGCCTTAGCCACCAATCAGTCGGTTTAAAACTTTTACTGCCCTGGCCTCACGACCGCGCCTTAATTCAACTCGATCGGCGAATTTCACCGCGGCTAATGCTGAATTAATGCCGAGCCAGCGCAGTGGCTCTGGTTCCCATTTTGGACTTTGATGGTTAACCCAAGCTAAGGAAGTTATTGGTGTATCTAACCCGGAAATTAAAGCAGCTAGCGTCTGTCCAGCTAGCGAACTCGTAGTAACGCCATCACCAACATAGCCACCAGCCCAAGCAAGGCCAGTTTTTGGATCCAAACCACACGATGCCATCCAATCGCGCGTAATACCTAGCGCGCCACCCCACTGGTGCGTGATTTGAACCTCGGACAGTGCTGGAAATAGCTCAACCAAAGTTCGTCGAAGTAATTCATGTACTTTCCGCACTTGATCAAAGCCTGGACTTATCCTTGAGCCAAAATGATATGGAGCGCCACGGCCACCAAAGGCGATTCGGTTATCGGTAGTGCGCTGTCCGTAAATTACTAGGTTTCTAAAATCACTGAAAGTCTGCCGATTTGCTAATCCTAAATCCGACCAAACTTCCCCGGGAATTGGTTCAGTTGCAACCATAAGCGAATACACCGGAACGACTTCTCGCTTTTTATCTGCCAGGGCCGAGGTGTAACCTTCGGTCGCTCTAACCACATATTTTGCTTTCACTACATTTTTCTCTGTGCCAATCAGGTTTGGTTCGATTCTGTCGACACGAGTTTGCTCATAAATCTTTACACCAAGATTTTCTACAACATTGGCAAGACCATGTACTAATTTGGCCGGATTAATTGCGGCGCAATGTGGCGTGAATGTTCCACCGAGCGCGCTAGAAAAATGAGCTTGGTTTTCCAATTCAGCGGCCGTAAGTAACTGCAAATCGCTTTCTGGCAGGCCGTTACTCCGATGTTCAGCAACCTCGGCTTTGGCTCTGTTCAACTGCACCTGATTGCGAGCGGCGACGATGGTCCCACCCAGCGTCCAGTCGCAATCAATTTCTTCAACAGTTATGACGTTCTGGATTTCTGAAATATTTTGTACCATTGCGTCGTACATTCGTCTGGCTTGTACTGGCCCATGGGAATTGGCCAACTTTGAAAATGCCGTGGGAAATAAGGCAGAACACCACCCACCATTGCGGCCGGAAGCGCCAAAACCAACTTCATTGGCCTCAAGGATTACCACTTTTAACTGCGGTGCTCGTTTGGCCAAATAGTAAGCAGTCCATAGTCCAGTGAATCCGGCCCCTACAATTGCTACGTCAACCGCTAAGTCTTCGGAGAGACTTTGTCGGTGAACGCGATTGAGCCCAGCCGTATCCGACCACAAAGAATTGGAAACGGCTGGGCTCATCAATTAATTAGAGGTGATTCATCGCGGTACTAAGCACGTGGCGCAAAGTTTGTTCAATCAGGTCAAACTCTGGCTGGCCAATAATCAACGGTGGAGCCAGTTGTACAACTGGGTCGCCACGATCATCTGCACGGCAGTAGAGACCTTCTTCAAACATCGCCTTTGATAGGTAGCCACGAAGTAGGCGTTCAGCTTCAAGGTCGTTAAATGTCTCTTTAGTTCCCTTGTCCTTAACCAGCTCAATGCCGTAGAAGAAGCCATCACCACGCACATCACCGACGATGTCAAGATCTTTTAACTTCTCTAAAGTCTGACGGAAAGCATTTTCGTTATCCCGAACATGCTGATTAATGCCTTCCTTTTCAAAGATGTCCAAATTGGCAAGCGCAACTGCAGAAGAAACTGGATGACCACCAAATGTGTAGCCGTGGTAGAACGCAGTTTTATCCACTTTGAACGGCTCAAAGACTTTATCGCTGACAATGCAGGCACCGATAGGCGAGTAGCCCGAGGTCATACCCTTTGCGCAAGTAATCATGTCCGGTTCAACACCAAACCGGTTCATCGCAAACATGTCACCAATCCGGCCGAATGCACAAATGGTTTCATCGGCAACTAGCAATACATCGTATGTGTCACAAATCTCCCGAACCCGCTCTAGATAGCCAGGTGGTGGTGGGAAGCAGCCACCAGAGTTTTGGACAGGCTCCAGAAATACGCAAGCAACCGTATCGGGACCTTCAAACAAAATCGCTTCTTCGATGCGATCAGCAGCCCAGCGACCAAATGCTTTGTAGTCGTCTTGGTGATATTGCGCCCGGTAGAAATTGGTATTTGGAACGCGAAAACCGCCTGGGGTTAACGGCTCAAAAAACTTCTTAGCTTCGGGAATCCCAGTGATCGCAAGGGCACCTTGCGGCGTGCCATGATAGGCCACTGAACGACTAACTACTTTATGCTTCATCGGCTTACCAGTTAACTTGAAGTACTGTTTCGCGGCTTTCCAGGCAGTTTCAACTGCTTCACCCCCGCCGGTTGTGAAGAATACACGATTTAGATTTGGCGGCGCATAACTCACGAGACGCTCTGCAAGTTCAATCGCCTTTGGATGTGCGTATGACCAAAGTGGGAAGTAAGCCAGTTGCGACATCTGCTTGGCAGCAGCTTCAGCTAACTCAGTGCGGCCATGACCGATCTGCACGGTAAACAAACCTGCCAAGCCATCCAAATAGCGCTTCCCATTACTATCCCAAATGTATGCTCCTTCCCCCCGAACAATTACTGGGACGTCGGCGCCGTTCTCGTACACTCCATGTCGTGCGAAGTGAAGCCAGAGATTGTCTCGTGCCTTCTGCGAGAGTGAGAAGGTGTCGTATTCGTGATGTGCTTCCATGATTATTCCAATGTTTAGTGGATTGCGTAGTTGTAACTTTGCTTGCGCAGATTTAGGTAGACGAAAGTTTCGGTGCGAATAACATTTGGTAAAGTTCGTACTTTGTTATTCAGCACGTCCAACAACGCTGCGTCATCTGCGCAGGTAACTTCTATGAGTAAGTCAAAACTCCCTGCAGTTATCACGACGTAATCGACTTCAGGAACTTTTGCTAATTCGTCAGCAGTTTTTTCCAAGTCCCCTTCAATCGCGATACCGATCATTGCTGCACGGTTGTAGCCAATTTGCAATGGATCAGTAACAGCAACAATTTGCATTACGCCAGAATCAACCAATTTGGTGACTCGTTGGCGCACTGCAGCTTCGGAAAGTCCAATCGCCTTGCCAATAGTTGCATAGGGCCGACGACCATCTTCTTGTAGTTGCTCGATGATTCGAAGCGAAACATCATCAACTATCCGAGACTTACTCATAACCTCATTTTCCGCGGTTTTAGCAAACAAATCAAGCGATTTCGTATTAAATTTCGCTAAATTCTACGAAATCCGTATTTGCTCGTACCGAATGACTAGGAAATCGTGGAAAACCTGCAGACAATGCGCAGGGTATTCACTAAAGTGCTATTAAATAACTAGATTTTCCGCACTAAGGAGGCCGCAGCAGTGGCAAAGGTATTGAAAAACTTCATCAATGGCGAATTGGTCGAAGGTGTAACCGGCCAGACCACCGACCTTATTAACCCGTCATCTGGCGAAGTCTTCGCACAAGCACAGCTATCTAACGCCGAAGATATCGACCGCGCCTACTCTGCTGCAAGTAAGGCATTTGAATCATGGCGAGACACTACGCCGGCTGAGCGCCAGAAAATGTTACTCGACATCGCCGATCTATTTGAAGCGCATGGCGACGAGTTAGTCGCGATCGAATCGGAGAACACTGGCAAGCCGATTCCTGTGACAATGTCGGAAGAGTTGCCGCCGATGTTAGATCAGATTCGCTTTTTCGCGGGCGCAGCTCGGGTTCTTGAAGGACGTTCATCAGGTGAATACATGAAGGGCTTTACTTCAATGATTCGACGCGAACCCGTAGGGATCGTTGGTCAAGTAACTCCATGGAATTATCCGATGATGATGGCTGTGTGGAAGTTCGCGCCAGCTCTAGCTGCTGGCAACTGTGTTGTCTTAAAGCCATCGGATACAACGCCAGCCTCTACAGTGCGAATGGCCGAGCTGATGGGACAAATCTTGCCACCGGGCGTATTCAATGTAGTTACTGGTGATCGCGATACTGGTCGAACCCTTGTTGAACACCAAACGCCACAAATGGTAGCAGTTACTGGATCAGTTCGTGCTGGCATGGAAGTTGCAGCGAGTGCTTCGCGCGATGTGAAACGAGTCCACCTAGAGCTTGGTGGCAAGGCCCCAGTTGTAGTTTTTAATGATGCCGACATCGCTGCAGCAGCAGAGTGGTTGGCAGTTGCCGGCTACTTCAATGCGGGTCAAGACTGCACTGCAGCAACCCGTGTTCTGGTCCAAGAAGGAATTTACAACGAATTCGTGGCAGCGCTAGCAGAGCAAGCTCGCAAAACTGTTACAACTTTTGAAAATGGACCAAGCGATGAAGATGCATTAGTTCCCCCAGTTAATAATGCCGCACAACTCGAGAAGGTACTTGGCTTCATCGATCGCACACCCGGTCATGCTCAAGTAGTAGCAGGTGGAAAGCGGATTGGGGACAGGGGTTACTACATTGAACCAACGGTGATTAGTGACCTACAGCAGACTGACGAGATGATTCAAAGTGAAATCTTTGGCCCAGTCATGACAGTTCAGAAGTTCACAGACGAAGCCCAAGCGCTCGCTTGGGCAAACGATGTCAAATATGGTCTGGCATCTTCGGTCTGGACTCGGGACATTGGAGTTGGTTTGCGCATGTCGCGACTTTTGGACTTTGGCTGCGTTTGGATTAATACTCACATTCCAGTGGTGGCCGAAATGCCGCATGGTGGTTTCAAACATTCGGGCTATGGCAAAGATTTGTCCATGTATGGCCTTGAGGATTACACCAGAATTAAGCACGTAATGGCTTCATTAGATTAATTCGTGTCAAAGGCAAGGATTGCTTCACTTTCTGAGTTACCATACGAGGGCAAGGGGTAGTCTGTTTGACTGCCGATTGGTGGCTAGGCATTAGGGCAAGCCACGCATAGTGAAAGGGACTGGTGGGATCCGGGGTTCGCTTTAGTGCGACGACCCGAAATACAACAGCCTGCTGATGTATTCAGCAATTTATGTTGACACCAGTGAGCTAATGCTCACCCAAATAAAGGACTTTCACTATGGTTTTTTCTCATTCGGCATCCACCAAAGTTTTACCGTCATTGGCTGACATCAAAAATCAGTGCTATTGGCTGGATGATATTGATGCACCAAAAGATAGGTCTCGGTTAATTGGCACGATAACTTCAGATTTAGTCATTGTTGGTGGTGGATTCACGGGATTATGGGCCGCCATAGAGGCAAAGACCGGTAATCCAGAACTCGATGTTGTGCTGGTGGAGGGGGAGGCGATTGCACATGGAGCAAGTGGTCGAAACGGTGGTTTTGTTGCCGCTTCTCTGACGCACGGTTTCGCTAATGGACTCGCTCGCTGGCCTACCGAACTTGAACGGTTAGTTGCCGCCGGACACGAAAATCTCGACGCCATCGAAGACTTTGTCATCAAACACAACATCGACTGTGACTGGCGACGAGTCGGGGAAATTGACGTGGCAACAGAGCAGTATCAAGTTGATGTCCTTCAATCATTTATTGAACAGGCAGCAAATTATGGCGAGCAGTTAGTTTGGCTTGATCAACCTCAAGTACGAGCAAAAATAAATTCACCAACATATGTCGGGGGTCTTTTTGACCCAGACAGTGTCGCGATTTGCGATCCCGCTCGACTTGCCTGGGGACTACGCGATGTTGCAATTGCCCTGGGCGTTCAGATCTATGAGCACACACCAGTTCGGGAAATTTCTGACAAAGCAGACTTTGTTGAGCTGCAATGTGAGTTTGGCACTCTGCGTACGCCTAAGGTGCTACTAGCAACTAATGCCTACCCAGCACTACTAAAGCGGCTCAAAAATTTGATAGTTCCCGTTTATGATTCGGTTTTAGTAACCGAGCCACTATCGCCCCAAATGCGCGCAGACATTGGTTGGAAATCTAACGAGGGAATTAGCGATTCAGGTAATCAATTTCATTACTATCGGCCAACAGAAGATGGTCGAATTCTTTGGGGGGGATATGACGCCACCTATCATTATCGAAGCGGATTCGGAAAGGAATTTGAACAATCCACCGCTTCTTGGCCAAAACTTGCCGACCACTTCTTTATCACGTTTCCCCAATTAGCAGACTTGAAATTTGAGTACGGCTGGAGTGGTGCTATTGATACCTGCACGCGCTTTAGTGCATTTTGGGGTTTGGCCATGCAACGTAAAGTCGCTTATGTCGCTGGGTATACGGGATTGGGAGTTGGCGCCTCTAGGTTTGGCGCACGTGTTGCGCTAGACCAACTTTTTGATTGGGCCAATCCCGATCTAGATTTCGAAATGACTAGAACTTTGCCAAAACCATTTCCGCCCGAACCATTGCGTTCTGCAACGATTAATTTCACTCGTTGGTCGCTCGATCAAGCTGATCGCAATCAAGGCAAACGAAACTGGTGGTTACGCCTATTAGATCGCCTCGGCATGGGCTTTGATTCCTAGATTTAGTCTTTTTTGAAAGGTTCGACACCTGGCGGGATAACCGTATTTTCATCAATTGCGGCATCTGGCACACCAAAACGATCCGTAGCGGCATAAACATGCTCGGCCACGATGATTGGTGTATGGCGATTAAGAGTTTTGCCGGCAAAAAAAGCTGGAGATACCTGGGACATAATCAACATCAAAATAGCGCCAAGCAAGAAAGTCCCAACCGCAATAACAAAAATTCCACCGAGTTTGGTGCCAAAAATCGATACCACGGTGGAGCTATTCTCTGGGTCCAGATCGTCAGTGAGGGTCTTCAAGAACACGCTAAGTAAGGTGGCGCCACCAATTAGCGGCATTAAAACTCTGGCCGCAACTTGACGCAAGCCTGAGCCAGGGTTCTTGCGGAAGTGCCAGGCCGCTGAAAATCCAGTGAGTCCGTAATAGAAAGCCACGAGCAAACTAACAACTTCGAGAGCATCGCCGAGTACATTTTCGCTCACTGCAGTTAAGCCAGCGTAAAACAAAATAGAGATAGCTGCCGTAACCAGTGTTGCAAAGCCTGGAGTTTTGTAATTGCGATGAATCATTGCGAATCTCCGTGGCAGCGCGTCGTATGCTCCCATAGAGAGTAGGGTGCGCGCATTTGGCATGATTGTGGTTTGCGTTGTTGCCGCAGCCGAGGTAAGTACTGCAAAAATCAAGAATTTATCAAGGTTTGTTCCAAGCACTTGGGCACCAATGAACGCAAGTACATCATCTTTTTCTTCAAGTGGCGTAGCGCTAGCAAATGCTAAACAAGCAACAGCAACTAGCGCGTAAGTAACAAGCAGAATTAAGGTGCTAATAAGTGCTGCGCGACCTGGAACTTTATTAGGCTCGTCAGTCTCCTCGTTGAGTGAAACAGTAGTATCCCAGCCCCAGTAAAGAAAGATTGCTAGAAGTACGCCGGCAGATAGTGCACTAAACGATAGGCCGGCACCATTTGTGGTGGCAAAGGGATTAAACCAAGCCAAGGCCGGCTTAACTGCAGCTTCACCGGCTTTGCCCGTGTAAACCTTGTAGAGAGCAACAACACTAAACCAAATTAAAACCACCATTTCGGCAGCCAGTAGCCATTGCTGCAGTCGTGCAGAAACATTGATTCCCCGATATGAAACCCAACTCAATAAAACAATCCAGCTACAGCCAGCAGCTGTTACCCAAAGAGTGCTATCTGCCAGCGAACTACCGAACATTAAGAAAAAATATTGACCAGCAATTTGGGCAACACTTGCCATGCTGATCATTCCGGCAGCGACCAGACCCCAGCCACCCATCCAGCCAACCCAAGGATTGAATACTCGGGTTGCCCAAGTGAATGTTGTGCCACAATCTGGCGTCTCGCGATTTAATTCGCGATAGGCGTAGGCAATGAACAAAATTGGAATAAAGGCGAGCAAGATGATTGCTGGAGATTGGTAGGCAACGCAGGTAACAACAAATCCCAGAGTTGCTGCTAGTGAATAACCTGGGGCAGTCGAGGATACTCCGATTGCGATACTTGAGAACAAGCCAAGGCTCTTCGACCGCAAGCCTTTTTCGTGCGCTACTTCAGATTCAGGGTTCACCCATGATTCATTGCTCATCTGCAAAACTTTAGCAATTATTGAAGGCAGACTCTCATAATCGGTAAAACTTTTACCATTTTTGCTACCAACTTGGCATGCTGAAAACAGCAATCAAATCAAGTGAGGTACCAATGAAATCAAAACTTCCAGTCGCCACCTATGAGCAAGTAATTGCTGCACTATTCTGTTTTGGCTGGCTAGCTTCGCTAGTTGTGACAACCCATAAAAGCGCTTTTTTGGTTCACCCGTTTGATACCTCCGATATGCTGCGTCGCGCTGAGCTCATAGCGTTCATCGCTGGGTGGATTCTGCTCTGTGTCGGCCCAGTCGGGATAGCCATTCGAATGCTCTTGGTAGATGACGCTCAGTTGCGGTACTTGTGGTTTGTGGCGTTACTGTATCCGGCTAGCGTATTAGCGATTCAATTTACTTTGTATTTTCAAAATAATCGCTGGTACTTCAGTTACTTAACGGAGAATCCATGGTTTGCCGTCACTGATATTGTTGTGCCACTCGGACTGCTTTTAGTTGATCGGGTCGTTCGGAATTCTCGAGTTTTGATTTCGAGTGAGGATTTGGCCACTGAGTTTGAACCCCATCTAACCCACTGATATTTCCTCAATTCAGACACAGGGATTTGGCCAAAATTTGGGTTTAGCCCGATAGGGCAAGGGGAAACTAGCCCTTGACGAGATGTCGGGGGTAGGGTGTATGTTATTCGAACAAATGTTCGAAAGGCTAAAGATGGCACATAGCTATCGCACCCAAGCTTTGACTGATGTCGCTGTAGACGAATCGGGGGTGCCAACGAGGTTCGCATGGCGAGGCCGCAAGTACGTGGTAATCGCCGTGCTGCTGAGTTGGCTCGAGTCTGCAGTTTGGTGGCGAGATGGTCGCGACTACTCAGTCTGGCGAGTAGAAGCTAGCACTGCATCAGACGCTGCTATCCGCCAAAGCGACTCTTCCCGTGCTCAGTCACGCGCTACTCAAAAGCTGCCAACTTCCTCAGGCATTTATGACATTGCCCAAAGCGATGCCAGTTGGTCTATTCGTCAAGTTATGGATTAGTGAGGAAACGAAATGAGCGCACAACCAACACATGAAGCACGCGTAACTCCAGTCAGTATCGATTTACTTTCCAGCGCATTACGCAGTTTAGACGAAGCAATCGTCGCCCAACGAGCTGGTGAAAAATATGTAACTGCCCATCTGTCTGCCTTATCTGCCGCCGCCGCATTACTTGCCGCGCACGCGCAACCCAACACCCGTAAGCCAACAAGTGCTTGGGTGCTCATTGCAAAAGTAGTTCCGGAATTTTCTGAGTGGGCAGCATTCTTTGCTGCTGGATCTGGCAAGCGAGCTGCTGCTGCCGCTGGCCTAGGTGGTGCGGTTACTCCACGAGAAGCTGATGACCTAGTTCGTGATGCCTACGAATTTATTTCGCTAGTTGCAGAAAAACTTGGGGTAACTCAACAACTCATATTGCCTAAGCATGTTCAAGACTTGGCCCGGCACCAAAGCCAAGTTGGTCAGCCAGGAAATGTGATTGCAATCAATCGAAATAAAAAGCAGTAAGGCATCTGGTTAATGGTCAATGTCGATAAATTCCTTTGTTCACCTCCATGTTGCTTCCGCATTCTCGCTTCGGTACGGAACTACCACCCCCGAGCAGTTAGTTGCGCAAGCAGCCAGACTTGAACAACCAGCATTGGCACTGACCGACCTGGACAGTGTGTCTGGTGCCGTTAGATTTGTGCAGGCATGTCAAAGCGCAGACATTTCTGCCATTTTGGGCTTGGACTTAACTATTGCAATCGACCATGATAGAAAAGTCACACCGATGCATGGCGGGACTTGGCTACGTAGCGTTCAGCCTAGAGTTACTGTCTTAGCTCACGATAAAACAAGTTGGGCAGGCTTATGCAAAACCTTGAGCGTCGCCCAAAGTTCTGAACATAGATTTGCGGAGATATCCGAATCAGATCTGATGCAGTTGGCTAGCGAATATGGTTTAACAGTTTTACTTGGACCCCAATCAATGCTCGGGTGGCATATTGCACAGCGTCGCTTTGATCAAGCAACTAATTATTTGAATGAGTGGCGCGCTCATGATGTGTTGCCACACGTTGAAATTGTCACACATCGCGCTAAGCCAACTGGCATGCAACTCTCTGATGCATTTGCAGCTCGTATGTTGCAGTGGGCAATTAGTCAGCGAACGCCAGCAGTTTTAACCAATATGGTTCGCTATTTAGTCCCGAGTCAAAATCGGCTGGCCGATGTACTTGATGCTGCCAGGTTGCAAGTCCCATTAAGTGAAAAGCATCGACAGGGTAGTACTGATCAAGCTTTCCTTGCTGATTCCATGCATATGCACCAGGTCGCGTATCGCCTAGCAAACATGGTTGGTGATCCGCGAGATATTGCAAAATTGCTGTTAACCAAAACCCAAGATTTAGCCGAAAATTCAGTGTTAGATCCACAAGCTGACCTAGGCCTAGGCGCTGTTTATGTCCCAGAGTTATCAATGGTTACCGAACGAATCGACCTATCCGCAATTGAACTATTACGAAGTCAGTGTGCTGTCGGCCTTGATTCGTATTTAAGTCGAAATCCTGATCGCCGCCACGAAGCGCACAATCGTGCCGAAGCCGAACTTGAGGTGTTAACCCGAATGGGACTAGCTGGTTACATCCTGACTATTACCAAAGTGGTAAACATGATTCGCAAAATGGGCATTCGAGTAGCTGCGCGAGGTTCTGGTGCTGGCAGCTTTGTAAATCACCTTCTTGGCATCGCCGGGGTAGATCCAATTGAACATAACTTATTAATGGAGCGTTTTATATCTACTCTGCGACCCGGTCTGCCTGATGTAGATATTGATGTCGAGTCACATCGGCGTCTTGAAGTTTATGATGCAATATTTTCTGAATTTGGTGACGAGCGAGTTGCTTGTGTAGCGATGTATGAGACATATCGAGTGCGTCATGCAATCCGAGATGTTGGCGCAGCACTAGGTATGCCTGCTGGTGAAATAGGCGACATGGCAAAGTCTTTTCCGCATATCAGAGCAAAGTATGTCCGAAGCGCCTTAGCCGAACTTCCAGAATTACGCCGTACTGGATTAGCAGCTCGGGCTAGTCGTGGTTACCTAGATCAGTTTTTAGATTTAGTTGAAGGTCTTGACTCATTGCCTAGGCAAATTGCAATGCATCCGTGTGGAATCGTACTTTCAGACTCGTCACTACTTGACCGTACCCCAGTTCAGGCAAGTGCCCAAGGCTATTCAATGACACCATTTGATAAAGATGATGTTGAAGTTATGGGGCTACTCAAACTAGATGTCCTTGGTGTCCGGATGCAGTCGGCATTAAGTTATGCAGTTTCTGAAATAGATCGATTAGGAACTGAATCTGGAAATCTAGAGTCAATAAATCTTGATGAGATTTCATTGACTGATACCCAAACTTTTTCACTGATTCAAAGCACTAAGACTTTAGGGTGCTTTCAGATCGAATCACCAGGACAACGCGAACTAATTGGGAAATATGAGCCAAAAGAGTTCCATGACCTGATTGTAGATATCTCACTATTTCGCCCTGGTCCAGTTAAGAGCGACATGATTGGTCCATTTTTACGAGCTCGCCAAGGCTGGGAGCCCGCCAGATATTTACATCCCGACCTAGAGCCAATTTTGCAAGAGACATATGGCGTAGTGGTTTTTCACGAACAGGTAATGCGAATAGTCGCGAAGATGACTGGCTGTTCACTTGAGTATGCAGATTTGGTACGCCGCAATATGGGCGATCACGGAAAATTAGATGAAATACGTGAATGGTTTTACGCAAAATTGCGTAGCCGCAATTATTCATTGCAGGTAACTGAAGATGTTTGGGAAGTTCTACGCGCCTTTGCATCATTTGGGTTTTGTAAAGCACACGGTGCTGCTTTTGCATTGCCCACTTATCAGTCTGCTTGGCTAAAGACGCATTACCCAGCAGCTTTCTTTGCTGGAGTGCTGACCCATGATCCCGGCATGTATCCAAAGCGGTTGATTGTCGATGATGCTCGTGGCTGTGGCATTGAGATTCTTGGGTTGGATGTCAACGCCTCAAAGTCCAGCTATGTTGTCGAAGTGATTGAGCAAAATGAAGTCATTAAGTATGGCGTGCGGATTGCACTTAGTGAAGTAAAGGGGATCAGCGAAGCCGAGGTAGTAAGTATTGTTGCTGGCCAGCCATACAAATCTCTTTACGATTTCGTTTATCGCTCTGGGGCATCTCAGCCAATAGTCCAAAGATTAATCCTGGCTGGCGGATTCGATAGATTGCACATTGGGCAAGCGGCGAGAAACGATTTACTTTTCCATGCACTAGACCTGACTGGCACAGATTCTTCAAAAAGAGTTGGATTACAACTAGCGTTCTCGGATGAAGAAGTTTGGCAGCCAGAGAGAACTGGCTTAAAGCCAATGTCGCTAGCAGATCAGGTAAAAAATGAAGTTGAAATTTTAGGGATTGATGTTTCAGCACATGTTGTCAGTTTCTATATCCCGATGCTTAGGGACTTAGGAGTAATTCCAGCAAGTCATTTATTAAAAGTTAGATCGCAATCTCAAGTGCTTGTTGCTGGAGTGAAAGTATCCACTCAGACTCCACCAATTCGATCAGGTAAGCGAGTAGTTTTTGTCACACTAGATGATTCAACTGGCCCGATTGACGTTGCATTTTTTGATGAAGCACAAGAACATTACGCCACAACACTTTTCCACTCATGGCTGGTTTTAATTAAGGGAAAAACTAGGCGAACTGGGCCTAGGGGAATTTCAGTACAAGCAGTCGGTTGCTGGGAACTAGCTACTGTGTACGAGCATTGGCGTAGTGGCGGGGTATCGGCAGTGCACGAATTATTGAACCAGCAGCCCTACGATGGAACTGAAACGCCTCCGACTAGTCAGGTTTGGGAGCATGCCAGTGGATTTAAGCAATCTTTATTTAGCGACGTTATTCCAGTTGGAAACACTCAAGCCATTAGTCGGCAATCTGCGGGGGTCGGCGGCTAATGTCTAACCAGAACAGCACTGCCGAGCTAAATCTGAAAGATGCGCCCTGTCATATTCTGCACATCGACATGGATGCTTTTTTTGCATCGGTTGAAGTCAGTAGCCGACCTGAACTTGCTGGCAAGCAGGTAATTATTGGCCATGAAGGTGGACGTGGCGTTGTACTTTCTGCCACTTACCCAGCCCGAGCTCGCGGAGTACACAGTGCCATGCCGATGTCTAGAGCGCTTCGCCTTGCACCGGATGCAGTAGTAATCGCGCCTGACATGAGCAAGTATGCAAAGGTGTCAAAGCGTGTGATGGAAATCTTTCATCAGATGACTCCATTAGTTCAGCCACTATCAATCGATGAGGCTTTTTTAGATGTAAGTGGCGCAACAAAGTTAATTGGTAGTCCCTTGCATATTGCTCGTGAAATTCGCAAACAAGTATGGAATCAAGAACAAATTACCTGTTCAGTAGGGATCGCGCCCACGATGTTCGTTGCAAAGCTAGCCACGAACAAAGCAAAACCCGATGGCATTTACGTGATTACCCCAGATCAAGTTATTGAGTTTTTACATGCGTTGCCGATAACTGCCATGTGGGGAGTTGGAGCAAAAACTGCCGAACAACTTGGGCGACTTGGGTTGACTACCGTGGCTGATATAGCAAACACACCAGTAAAAACTTTGGCCCGAGTAATCGGCCAGGCACACGCAACGCAGTTACACGAACTGTCTTGGGGGCGCGATTTGCGAAACGTAACTCCAGAGCATACCGAGCGAAGTATTGGGGCAGAGCGCACTTTTGATAGCGATACCGATGACCTTGCCGAGTTAGCAAATCATTTCATGGCACTAAGCGATACTGTTGCGCGCAAACTTCGTCACTCGAATAATGCTGCTCGAACGATTTCAATTAAGGTCAGATTCTCAGACTTTAAAACGGTAACTCGCAGTAAAACATTGGCCAATCCAACAAATTTGGCCCATGAGATTTTTCAAGTGACCCAGAGCCTAATCACTAGTATGAATTTGCAGCGAATCCGCATCCGCCTTGTTGGTGTTAGGGCCGAAAACTTAGTCCCAGATTCTGACATCTCCACGCAGTTGCAACTAGGCGATCGAGCAGCGGGCTGGCGGGAAGCCGAAAGTGTCTTAGATAAAGTCGCGGGTAAATTTGGCCAGAATAAGTTGCGCCAAGCGCGGCTGATTTCGCCAAATTATGTAGATAGTCCAGATTTCATAGGCGATGCTGGTGAATGAGCGAAACCCCTGCAACCAAATTTTTTGGGGTGCAAAAAGTCAGAAATTGGTCGTATCCTAGAGATAGGGAATCTGACTAGAAATTAAGGAGTTGAAGGATATGCCACTATCTGAGCATGAACAACGACTGCTAGATCAGATGGAGCGGGCAATTCTGACCGAAGACCCGAGATTTGCTTCGACGTTTCGCGACACCATCAAGCAAGTCGGCAAGAAGTCGCAATCGGCGTTACATCCGGGTGTCATTATTACTGGCATCTTGGTGGGTGTCGTAGCTTTACTGACTGCCGTGACAATCTCACTTCCAGTTCTAGGCGTATTCGGATTTGTCGTTATTGTCTTTTCGGTAAGTGCCCTAGTAAGCGGACTAGGAAAGAAAGAAAAGCCAGCAACCAAGTCAAAAAAACCTAAAAAATCATTCATGCAGGGTCTGGAAGAGCGCTGGGATAACCGCTCTGAAAACTAGTCTGATCAGAGTACATCTTGCGCCGATTCTTTAGTTGCGCTGTCACGGTTTTGGCTCTGGCCGGATTTTCACTCCTTGCATATTTAGGTATACAGACTTGGCTGGCCTCAAATACAAACTTAGGAATAACAACTCCAAGCATTGGCATTGAAAGCTATCAACTGCCAAAGTTTTCTGGATCCATCGACAACAGTGGTTATGACGTTTCATTCCCGCAGTGTCATCAAAAACTTTCTCAGAGGTCTGTTGGCTTTGTGATTATTGGGCTCAATAACGGTCGGCCTTTCACTGCTAATCCATGTTTTGCACGACAATGGACCTGGGCGAATTCGCACAGTGCTCGTGCCATATACATCAATGTTTCTGATCCCGGAAAAGGGTCGCCGGTTAAGCGAGGAACTCAAATTGGTCGCGACACACTTGATCGGTTAGCCGATTTGCAGATAGCTCAAGATGTACCAATTTGGCTAGACATTGAAATAGATAATGACTGGACTAGTCCGAATCGTGCAGTTGCGCTCATCAATGAAGTGCTTCGAGTGCTCTCAACAGGCGGCCATCCTGTTGGCATTTATTCGGTGCCCGTGCACTGGTTTAACATCACATTGTCAGCGCCAGTCACTATTCCAACCTGGCTCGGACTAGGCAAGTACCAACAGATCTCAGCTGGAGTTGCTGCTGCTAAGGCAGCATGTTCCCGCGCTAACTTTGGCGGTCGCAAACCTGCCATCGTGCAGTTTGTTGCCAGGTATGAGTCTGGTTGGCTAGACCGAAACATCATTTGTGGGTCGCCAGCAGGACTTGTTTCTCGCCCTTAAGCGCCGGCTAAACCTTACAGTTTTTAGTTCAAATCTTGGTCCGCGGTAAATTCTGGGCATTATTAGCCAATCTGCGAAAAATTACTCCATTATGCTCCACCAATAATTAACTGCTTTTTATGGACATATCTGCGACACAAGGGAAAATTGTGGCAAAAAAGTGCTTGACAGTGGAGTGAAGTGGAGTATTCTGGGACAACACGGTGACCTGGGGAAGGGTCGCCATTGTCGGGGAAGTAGGTGTCACCTTGTTTTTAGGCACACATACCCCGAAATTAGATGAAAAGGGCCGCCTGATTCTTCCGGCCAAATTCCGCGAATCACTAACAGCTGGCCTGGTGATGACCAAAGGCCAAGAACGATGCTTGGTTATTTGGGCCCAAGAGCAATTTGCTGAATATGCCGAATCATTACGTGCCCGCTCACAAAATAACGAAAAGGTTCGCGCATTTACTCGCGTCTTCTTTTCATCGGCCTTTGATGATGTTGCTGACAAGCAGGGCCGAGTTACTATTCCCGCACAACTGCGCCAATGGGCGGGATTAGATCGCGAACTAGTAGTAATCGGTGCGGATACCCGTATTGAAATTTGGGATTCAGTCGCGTGGAGTCAGTACCTAGCTGTCCAAGAACCGGGCTTTGCATCTCTTGATGAGGAGATTGTCCGACCATGATTTTTTCGGAAACCATCTGTGGCCTTCGGCCATTGTTTGACTCCTGTCACACCTTCCCCGGTGCCAGGCTCAGCAATGGCCGAGGACTAGAGGTGGCTTTCCAGTTAAGTGGTGGCAAGTGTTGAAATTCGAACATGTGCCAGTAAAACAGGAACGCTGCCTTGAGTTGCTTGCCCCTGCATTGCAAAGCCAAGACGCAGTTTTCGTAGATGCAACGGTTGGTCTGGGCGGGCATAGCCTGGCAGTTCTAAAAACCTTCAAAGACGTGAAAATTATTGGCCTTGATCGCGACGAGTCTGCTTTGGCAATCAGTCGCGAGAGGTTGAGCGAATTTGAAGGTCGCGTTACTTTGGTGCACGCCGTATACGACCAGATTGAAAAAGTCCTTGCTGAATTAGAAATTGAGGCAGTCCATGGAATCCTCTTTGATCTTGGCGTGTCCTCAATGCAACTAGATAACGCGGAGCGTGGCTTTGCCTATTCGAAAAATGCACCACTTGATATGCGAATGGATAGTTCAACTGGCCAAACAGCGGCAGATGTGGTGAACAATTACTCGCACGCCGACCTAGCTCGGATATTACGAACTTACGGTGAAGAGCGATTTGCTGGACGAATCGCTAGTGCCATAATTCGGGAACGTGAAGTCCAGCCTTTTGCTGACAGCGTTCGACTGGTTGCAGTTGTGCGCGATGCAATTCCAGCGGCCACTCGCCGCACAGGAGGCAATCCTGCTAAACGAACTTTTCAGGCGCTGCGAATCGAAGTGAATGATGAACTAGCGGTTCTGGAACGCGCAATTCCAGCAGCGCTTAATTGTTTAGCGCTCAAGGGTCGCATCGTGGTTATGTCCTATCAGTCACTAGAAGATCGCATCGTTAAGTTGGCACTTCGAGAAGGTGCAACATCAAAGACGCCGATTGACTTACCTTTTTCTACTTCAGAAGATCAGCCCTGGCTTGAGTTGCTTACCCGCGGAGCCGAAACTGCATCAGACGAGGAAGTATCTCGGAACTCCCGTGCGGCGTCAGTTCGACTCCGTGCGGCTATGCGAATAGGAGTGGCCGCATGAGCGCGATGCCGGCAAGAGCACCACAAATCACTCGGCCAGTGAAACCGCAGCCAGTAGCAAAGAAATCTCAGCACAAACGAACAGTTAAACAGTTCAAGCAGGTAATCAGCCCTACGCTTGAAGTAATACATGATGCAGTACCTGAAGGTCGCGCTAACACTAAGGTATTTAGTTTTATTGTCCTTGGCCTGGTGAGTCTTGGACTTCTTGGATTGTTACTTGTAAATACCTTCACCGCGAAGGCCTCATTTGAGAAACGCCAACTCCAACGACAGGTTGCGCAGCTAACAGCGCAGGAACAGCAGTTGCAACGGCAAGTTGCCCTCAAAGAGTCACCCGGCCAATTGTTAATAGTTGCTCAGAAAATGGGCATGGTTCCAGCAGCAACACCAGCATTCTTGCGTCTTTCAGATCACAAGATTCTAGGAGTTCCGCAGCCTGCGGAAGCGGGGAAGTGAAATGGCTAACCAGGGAGTTCCGCCAGCGCCTTATGGCCCGGTAGCAACTGCTCCCGCTGTGGTGCACCTTGGTAATCCAGGCAAGCGAATCAGAGTATTTACTGCTTTAATAATTTTTTTTATTCTGCTTTGCCTACTCCGACTTATTGATCTGCAGGTTATTCGCTCTTCGGAATTAGCGAAGCAGTCCGAAAATTCACGCCTCCAAACTTACGTAGTGCCGGCTATTCGCGGCTCCATCACCGACCTAAACGGCAGCCCAATCGCTATGACGATAAAGGCACGCAATGTCACGGTAGACCAAACCTTGATTTTGGATGCTAGAAAGACTGCTGAAGCATTAGCGCCTTATCTGAAAATGCCGGTTCGAGTAATCCAAAAAAAGTTAACCGGGAAATTGCGGTTCAATTATGTAGCCAGGAATGTCACGCCAGAGTTGTGGGACAAAATTGACAAGTTAAATCTGCGAGGAATCTTAAGTGAACCGAGTTCCTTGCGGATTTATCCAGAGGGGAGCCTGGCCGCCAATTTACTCGGATTTACCGGATTTGATGGACATGGATTGGTCGGGCTAGAGCAAACCTATGACTCAATTTTGGCGGGAACCGATGGCAAGCAAACTGTTGAAATGGTCAATGGTGCACAGATTCCTACTGGTCCAAACTCAGGTATCGAGGCTGTTGATGGCGGCTCACTTCAATTAACAATTGATCATTCAATTCAGGCGGTTGCCGAAGGCGCTCTTGCCCGACAGGTTCGAGCCGAGAAAGCAATCGGTGGCGATGTCATTGTTATGGACCCAAAGACTTTCCAAATTTTAGCTATGGCTACTTATCCCACATTCAATCCGAATCATCCAAGTCAGTATCGGACTTCTCAAACTAGGAATAGCGCCGTTCAAGACACCTTTGAGCCTGGTTCGACTAGCAAGGTTATGACTATGGCAGCAGTGCTGGAAGAGCGTGCACTCAAACCAACTAGCAAGATGATTATTCCGCCAAGGATTCGAAAAGGCGGGACAAATTTCACCGACCATGATCCACACGGAACGCTACGGTTAACACTCAACGGGGTTTTAGCTCAGTCAAGCAACATCGGCTCGATTATGGCTGCTGATAAAATTGGTCAAGACAAGCTAGTCAGTTACCTTCGCAAATTCGGAATCGGCCAGACAACTGGGTCGAAAATTTACGGCGAACAGGCCGGACTCTTACCTGACCCAAAAAACCCAAATCAGTGGTCAGATACCACGTTTCCAACACTTGCTTTTGGCCAAGGCCTATCGGTCACGGCATTACAGGTAGCCGCTATTTACTCGACCATCGCCAACAATGGAATTCGGATGCAACCTCAAATAATCGCTGGAACAACTAGCAATGAAGGAGTGTTTACGCCAGCTGATCCACCCACTGCTACGCGAGTAATTAGCGCTAAGACCGCCAAGACGGTTCGGGAGATGATGGAAAGTGTTGTCTCTGCAGAAGGCACGGCGCCGGCGGCCCAAATTCCTGGATATCGGGTTGCTGGTAAGACTGGAACTGCAAACCGGTCTCGCGTTGATGGACCCGGTTACAGCGGTTATACAGCCTCGTTTGTCGGTATGGCCCCGGCGGAAAATCCAGCGCTAGTGGTGGCAGTCATGATTCACACTCCCGGCGGATTGCATTTCGGTAGTTTGTTGTCAGGTCCAGTTTTCCGTGAGGTGATGATGTATTCATTAGCTCATCGCAAAGTTCCGCCATCAAGTCAAAAGCGGCCAACCATTGCTGTTAAGTGGTGACACAGTGTCCGCGAATTTGGTGCAGCCAACGACTCTTGCGCAGTTAGCCAGAGAACTTGAATTTGAACATGCATTAGATGCACAAATAGTTGGGTTGACTCATGATTCTAGAGCGGTTCAACCTGGTTTCCTTTATGTCGCCATCCCGGGACTAACTCATCATGGAATCGAATTTCTTGCTGAGGCGGTTAGCCGAGGAGCGGTTGCAGTGGCTAGCGATGCACATGGTTGCGAGATTCTTGCAAAAGAGAATTTCCCTTGGCTAAAACTTTCATCACCTCGAGCCGACATGGCTACCATTGCCGCTGAGCTATACGGGAATCCGCAGTCTAAATTGCGGATAATTGGCGTCACGGGAACTAATGGAAAGACAACTGTCACTCAGATGATGCAATCTTTACTTAGCGAACATGGGAGTAGCGTTGGTACCATCGGCACGCTTGGCGCTTTCATTGGCGAATATAAAATTCCAAGCGCCAGAACTACTCCCGAATCCACAGATCTTTTTTCAATCCTTGCTGAGATGGTGGCAAAAAATGTGGACACTGTTTGCATGGAAGTTTCAAGCCACGCATTGGAGTTAGAGCGAGTTGCTGGTATCACTTTCGATTTGGCAATCTTCACAAATTTAACGCAGGATCATTTGGATTTCCATGGAACAATGGAGCATTACTTCTGGGCAAAGGCCAAACTATTTACTGGCGGAAAAAGCAAGATCGCAGTTATTTACAGAGATGATAATTGGGGCCGGCAGTTACTCAATGTTACTGACGCAGAATCCATCATCTCGGTTGGCCAAGATGGTGATTGGCAGATTACTTCAGCAAAAACGGAACTTGCTGGCAGCACCACTTTCACGCTACACGGACCCAGTGGGGTTTATTCAATTGAACTTCCAATGTATGGATTATTTAACACCGTAAATGCATCGCTCTGTTTAGCGGCGTGCGCCAACTTAGGTATTGATCCTGATGAGGTGAAAGTCGCGTTCGCAAATTTGGCTCAAGTCCCGGGTCGGATGCAGATAGTCGGGCAACGAAATGGTGCATTAGCCCTGGTGGACTACGCACACACACCGGATGCGGTCGAAAAAGTGCTAAGTGAAATTAGAAATGCAAACCCAACTCGCTTAATAACAGTTCTGGGTTGTGGCGGTAACCGCGATTCCAGTAAACGGGCAATAATGGGTCAAGTATCGGCTGAATTATCGGATGTCTTGATAATCACCGATGATAATCCACGATTCGAAGATCCAGCAGAAATCCGGTCCGCAATATTTAAAGGCACCGTTGGTCTGCCAACCCAGGTAATTGAAATTGGTGATCGACGGGCTGCTATTAATCACGCACTTTCTATAGCGCAGACTGGAGATGTGATCGCAGTTTTGGGTAAAGGGCATGAGCTAGGTCAAGAGGCAAATGGTGTGATTGCTGAATTCGATGATGTTGCCGTGATTTTAGAAAGTCTTTCGGATGCTTAACTTCACTCTTGGTCAAATTGCGCAAATTACTGGTGGGCGAGTAGTTGGCGATGCAGATTTAGTTATAAAGTCTGTTTCGACCGATTCTCGGACGAAGAGTTCAGATGGACTATTTGCTGCAATTGTCGGCGAGCGAGTTGACGGACATGACTTTGTGGCGCAGGCTGCCAAAAATGGCGCACTTGCCGCGCTGGTCTCGCGGGAAATTACCGGTCCTGGAGTGGTAGTACCAGCTCTAAATTCGGAAATAGATCCGGTCGTTTATGCCCTAGGAAAAATCTCAGCACACTACCGGGCAGAACTTTCAAAGGCCAATGTAATTGGCATTACGGGATCGTCGGGTAAGACCTCAACGAAGGACATAATTGGACAAGTCTTGGCTACTTCGGGAGAAACAATTGCCCCGCCAGGTTCGCCGAATAACGAATTGGGTTTACCTCTGACCATTCTTTCGGCACCTACAACGACGAAAAATTTGGTATTAGAAATGGGCATGCGCGGACTTGGCCACATCAGTTATCTATGCGAAATTGCCCGACCCAACATCGCTGTGGTAACAAATGTTGGCCAGGCACACATCGGTGAAGTTGGGTCTATTGAGAACATTGCAAAGGCGAAATCAGAAATCGTCCAAGGGCTCGGACATTTTGACTGGGCAGTGCTAAACCATGATGACCCAAATGTAATCGCAATGCGCGAAGTGACCAGTGCCCAGGTAATTACATATGGTTTCGGTACTGGTGCGGATATTCGTGCCACGAACTTACAGACCATGCCAGACGGTACATATGCCTTCGATGTTCAATTTGAAAACGAAGAAAATAATGTGCGACTTCCCTTGCTCGGTGAACATAATGTGCTCAACGCTTTAGCAGCGATTGGCGTTGGATCGATTTGCGGTATGGAAATTGCTCAGATTTGCCAGGCACTTTCTACGGTTAAGTCAAAGAGTCCGTGGCGGATGGAAAAGAAGGTACTTCCATCTGGTGTCACCATCATTAATGATGCCTACAACGCGAATCCAGAATCTATGGCGGCTGCACTGCGTGCACTGTCGGTTATCGCACCAACTGGTCATTCGTGGGCAGTACTGGGCGAAATGGCCGAACTTGGTGAGTTCTCCCTGGAGCAGCACGATGCGATAGGTCGACTTGCAGTTCGTCTTGATATTGCGCATCTCGTGGTGGTGGGACTGTCGGCTAAGGCGATGTACTTGGGGGCACTTCAAGAAGGTTCATTCAACGCAGAAGCGGTGTGGTTTCCCGAATTTAGTTCTGCCTGCGATTACATTTTAGAAAGGGTTGCTAGCCCGGACGTATTGCTCTTCAAGGCATCTCGTATTGGTCGCTTTGAAGAACTGGCCCAATTAGTCAGTGAATCTTTAACAGATGAGGTGAGTTCCCAATGAAGTTGGTTGTGCTCGCCGGAGTGTTTTCTGCAGTTTTCTCGCTAATTTTCACTCCCGTTTTTATTAAGCTACTTAACAGAAGGGGACTTTCCCAAGCTATCCGCGAATCGGCCGAAGGTCTACCTTTTCCCGATCATGCCGAAAAAAAAGGAACCCCGTCAATGGGCGGTTTGCCCATCCTGGTCTCGGTAGTTCTTGCCTACGCCTGTACTCACTTAGTTACTTGGACTGCTCCCACCGCATCTGGATATTTAGCGATTTATTTAATGGTAGGACTTGGGCTAGTCGGTGTTGCTGACGATTATTTGAAAATCTTCAAACAACGAAGCACTGGTATCAGGGCGAGAACAAAATTAATCGGCCAAGCTATTGTTGCTCTGAGTTTCGCTTGGCTTGGCTTGCAGTTTCCAGACGAGCAAGGTCGTCATCCACTTTCTCATGCGATTTCAATTGTGCGCGATCTGCCTTGGCTTTTGCCAACAGCGGTTATTTTGCTTTGGATCTGGCTGTTGATTGCAAGTATCACTAATGGAGTTAACTTAACTGATGGGCTAGATGGCCTTGCCTGTGGCGCAGCCATTATGGCGTTTATCGCATACACAGTTTTGTCCGTTTGGCAGTATGGACAAAACTGTCAGTTCGGTGATGTGGCTCGCTGCTACACAGTTCGAGATCCACTGGACTTAGCAATTTTCGCTGCGATCTGTGCGGGTGCCTGTTTCGGTTTCCTGTGGTGGAATACCAGTCCAGCGAAAATCTTCATGGGCGATACGGGTTCATTGGCTCTTGGTGGAGCGATTGCTGCGCTGGCAACCCTAACGCGCACGGAATTACTGTTACCTCTTTTCGGTGGACTGTTTGTCATCATCACATTGTCGGTTATTGCCCAAGTGGGTTCATACAAACTCACGGGCAAGCGTGTCTTGCGAATGGCGCCACTTCATCATCACTTTGAAATGCTTGGTTGGCCAGAGATTTTGATTGTGGTTCGATTTTGGATCATTCAAGGCGTTTGCGTAGCGGCGGCTATGGCCATCTTTTATGCCGAGTGGGTCAGACAGTGAGGCGCGTACCTAATGAATGATGTAGCGCAACTGAACAGATCTTCTGATTGGCGGTTAATTCGTGCTGGCGTAGTTGGCTTTGGCTTAGCAGGATTTGCTGCCGCTGATGCACTTCTGCAATTAGATGCCAATGTTGTAGTCATTGAAGGATCGGGCCGAGAAAAGTTTGCGGATAAGGCGCAACTTCTAGAAATCCTCGGTGCCACCTTTCAATTCGAGGACGACAAAACATTGCCTGACAGGCTGGACGTCTTAATTGTCTCACCTGGTGTCTCGCCAAATTCAGACATTATCCAAGCGGCTAAAGCTAAAAACCTGCCCATTTGGGGTGAACTTGAACTCGCCTGGCGCTTACGCGATTTGGAAAACCCTGCTCCCTGGTTGGCAATCACTGGAACTAATGGGAAGACAACGACAACGCGAATGTTGGAATCAATTCTGGCCGAGAAATTTGGTGCTGAATTTGTAGTGGCAGCCGGAAATATCGGAGTCCCGATGTGCGAGGTCGTCATGAACCCGACTCCGTTTGCGGCCATCGCTGTTGAAGTTGGCGCGCCGCAACTACCTTTCGTCGAATCAATGTCTCCCGTAGCATCAGTTTGTCTCAATCTGGCAGAAGATCACATCGATTTCTTTGGCAGTTTTGCGGCCTACCGCGACGCCAAGTCTCGGGTTTACAACAAGACCCAAGTGGCTGCAATTTACAATGAGCAGGACATTGAAACTGAACGCATGGTTGAGCAAGCAGACGTCATCGAAGGTTGCCGGGCGATCGCTTTCACCTTGAGTATTCCGCATAAATCAATGGTCGGTTTAGTAGATGAAATTCTTGCTGACCGCGCATTTCTGGCCGAGCGGGAAAGTACCGCAATTCCGATTATGGATCTCGGTGAATTGCCCAGCATTGCGCCACATAATGTGCAAAATGCATTAGCTGCCATAGCGCTGGCTAGATCAATTGACATTGAGCCAGCCATTATCAAGGCCGGTTTAATGAAATGGCAACCAGAGCCACACCGAATCACACAAATAGCAAGAGTGCACGATGTTGATTATGTGGACGATTCAAAAGCAACAAACACTCATGCCGCATTTACTTCCATTCGGGCATTCGAGTCTGTCATTTGGATTGCCGGTGGGCTAGCCAAGGGTCAGGATTTCGCAGAACTGGTCGAAAAATCTGCAAGCCGGCTTCGTGGGGTAGTGCTTCTCGGCGAAGATCAGGAATTAATTGCTACCGCACTTGCCCTACATGCTCCGACAGTCCCAGTTCGTCGTGTGCACAGTACCGAAGTTTCAGCAATGAAGATTGTGGTGCAGCAGGCAGCTGAATTGGCAAGTGCGGGCGACACCGTTTTACTCGCACCGGGATGTGCGTCTTGGGACATGTTCCGTGATTACGCACATCGAGGCGATGCTTTCGCTCAAGCCGTTCGAGAGTTAGGAATGCTATGACCACCACCCAAGATGTTCTTAAACAGAATGAGTCCCAAACGGTATGGCAGAGATTAGAACATCCACATGCTCTGTACAAACTCATTTATGGGTGCACCGTAGTGCTTTTGATTTCTGGACTGGTGATGGTGGCATCTGCCTCGAGCATCTTTGCCTACAACACTTACAACGGGAATCAATGGGCGCTTTTTGAAAGACAATTCGTTTTTGCCATTATTGGTTTCTTTTTCATGGTGATTTTAATTCGATGTGACACTAAATTTCTTAAACGCATATCGGCCCTTTACTTAGCAGGCGTAGTTGTACTTCTTGTTGCAGTCTTACTCATCGGAACCTCGGTTAATGGTCAAAAAAACTGGATTGAATTCGGATCGTTTATCAGATTTCAACCTTCTGAATTTGCAAAGCTTGGCATTGTTCTGTACGGTGCGACGATCTTTGCCAAACGAGAAAACGAACTTCACATCAAGAAGAGATTGCTCAGCCCTTACGGCATAGCCTGTTTAACGGTGATTTTTTTAGTCGGAATGGAAAAGGATGTAGGCACAGCAATGATCTTGATGCCGATTATGGCATCGGCTCTCTACTTTGTTGGAGCGCCCAAACGCTGGTTTGCCTACATTGGCGCTGCCTGTCTGGGATTGATTTTGCTAGCTACAGTTGTGGCCCCGTACCGAGTTGCTCGCTTCACTTCATGGCTCAATCCTTATGCCGATCAGCAGGGTACGGGATATCAGTTGATTCATGGCCAACGAGCTTTGGGCTCTGGCGGTTTACTTGGCGCTGGACTAGGTGGTTCGAAGGAAAAGTGGGGGACACTTCCAGAGGCGCATACCGATTTCATCTATGCAGTGATTGGTGAAGAGGCCGGATTGTTTGGGACAGTGACCATTCTGGGTCTCTTCGCTGCAATTATTTTGGCTGCCTTGCGGATTGCTCGGTTGAGCGATGACCTTTTTACTCGATTAGTTACGCTTGGCATCGTGACTTGGATTGCCACTCAAGCCTTTGTCAACATTGGTGCAGTGTTAGGAATTATGCCTATCACTGGAGTTCCGCTGCCATTAGTTAGTTACGGAGGCTCTTCATTGATTCCAACCTTGGCTGCACTCGGCATTTTATTGTCTTTTGCCAGAACGCAAGCCAGAGCCTCGGAACAGCCCGTATGAAAGTAGTTGTGGCTGGTGGCGGAACTGCTGGACACATAGAACCAGCATTAAACGTGGCCGATGCTATCCGACAAAGACATCCGCAGGCCCAGATTGTTGCACTTGGAACAGTTCGCGGTTTGGAAACATCTTTGGTGCCAAGTCGGGGTTACCAACTAGAACTAATTGAAGCTGTGCCCCTTCCGCGAAAACCCGATGCATCGCTATTTGCATTACCAAGGAAACTGAGAACAGCTATTAAACAATGTCGGCAAGTTTTGGCCGGGGCAGATGCCCTGATCGGATTTGGTGGATATGTGGCTCTTCCTGCTTACTTAGCAGCTCGGGGCAGAGTTCCAATCATTGTTCATGAGGCAAATGCTCGGGCTGGACTAGCTAATCGAGTCGGCGCAAAGTTTGCGACGGCAGTAGTGGAGACAGTTGCTGGCTCACTGCCAGGTGCTCGGCGAATTGGTATCCCACTAAGGGCAAATTTAGCTAATTTTGATCGGACACATTTGCGTGAGCAGGCGCGTGCACATTTCAATCTCACTGCGCAAACGCCAGTACTTCTAGTTTTTGGCGGCTCGCAAGGTGCGGTTAAGTTAAATACTGTGTTGCAGACTTGCCAAGACCAGGGACTTTTGACCAATGTGCAAGTGATCCACGCAGTAGGCGTAAAAAATCCGCTACCTGAGGCAGATTCCCAGACCTACCACGCACTCGCGTACATCGACCGGATGGACCTGGCTTACGCTGCCGCCGATTTTGTTATCGCCCGCTCTGGGGCAATGACAGTCGCTGAACTTTCAACAGTAGGCCTACCTGCTTGTTATGTGCCTTTACCGATTGGCAACGGTGAACAGCGGTTGAATGCTCAGCCGGTAGTAGCTGCCGGTGGAGCGCTCTGTATTTCAGATGCCGACTTCACTGCTGAATATGTAGCACGAGAAATTCTTCCGATACTGCAACACCCGGATCAATTAGCGCTAATGGCAAAAAAAACGGCTGAACTTGGGAATCCAGATGCCAGTGCGCAAATTGCTGATTTAGTTGATCAGGTAATTGCAGGTTCCCGATGAGCGTTTTAGCAGGTCGAGTTCACATAGTTGGCGTTGGCGGAGCTGGTATGAGTGGGATTGCCCGAGTACTCCTTGCGCGCGGAGTGAGCGTTAGTGGAAGCGATGCAAAGGAATCTCGCCGGTTGACTTCATTAATTCCACTAGGCGCGCAGGTTTATGTTGGTCATAGCGTCGAAGCAATGCTACAAAGTGGCAAACCAGATGTATTGGTAATTTCTACCGCAATCGGACAGAACAACCTAGAAGTTAAAGCTGCCCATGATTTAGGTATTCCAGTAGTGAATCGAGCAACCGCCCTAGCTGAACTGGTCAGTGGTTCAATCGGCATCAGTGTTGCTGGAACTCATGGCAAAACGACAACCACTTCAATGCTGACGGTAATTCTGCAGAATGCCGGCAAAGATCCATCATTTGTCATCGGCTCTGAAATGAATGAATCTGGTAGCAACGCACATCAAGGCACTGGCGATTTGTTTGTGGTCGAGGCAGATGAGAGCGACGGTACTTTTCTTACTCTGCCGACAACTGCAGCCATCGTCACCAATGTTGAACCCGACCACCTGAATTACTGGAAGACTTTTGAAGCTCTTGAACAAGCATTCGTAGACTTCGTTGTCAGTACCGCAAAGTACGAAGGATTTGCAGTTGTCTGTGGTGATGACCTAGGCGCGCGCAAAGTGGGTGAACTTGCAAGTTCAAGAGGGGCTCGAGTTATCACCTATGGCGTGAATGCCGAAAATGACGCAAAGGTTGCGATTTTGCCAAGCGAAACTGCAGGTGCAGTTTTCACTATTACTTATCAAGGACAGGTGTATGGTCCAATCCAACTTGCAGTACCCGGAGAGCACAATGCGTTAAATGCCTCGGCTGCTTTCTTGACAGCTCTAGAGTTGGGTTGTTCGGCTGAACTAGCAAAAACTGGACTATCAGAATTTACTGGAACACACAGACGGTTTGAGTTTCGTGGCGAAGTTGCTGGCGTACGTGTTTTTGATGATTACGCGCATCATCCCACTGAAATCAACGCAGTTCTGAAAGCTGCTCGGGTAGTTGCAAATGGCGCGCGAGTGCTGGTCGCTTTTCAAGCGCACCATTTCTACCGCACCGCACTTTTCTCAAAAGAATTTGGTCAAGCTCTGGGCCTTGCCGATTTTGTTGTAGTCCTAGAAGTATTTGCCCCAGGCGAAACTCCGATTCCAGGCGCATCAGGCAGCGTGATGGCAAGCAATGTGCCGCTAGAGGACGATGCAGTGGTGTTTGAACCTTCTTGGTCTGCCGTTCCGAGCCACTTAGTGAACAATGCCCGAAACGGAGACCTCATCATTACCTTAGGAGCTGGCGACATTGGCATGATGTGTCCACAGATCTTGGACTTATTGAGTAGGCGAGAACAATGAGCGGGACAACAATACGACAGGGACAAGTGGTTCGAAAACGCCGGTCAAGGCTACCTTGGTTGTTGTGGCTAGTTGGCATTCTGTTAATCGTTATCTGGTGGGCCCTATACCAGTCTCGCTGGTTCCTGATTGAAGACATCAAAGTTCAGGGTGTAAAACGCCTAAATCAAGCTCGGGTAATTCAACTCGCCGATGTACAAATAGGCCAGCCATTGATATCGGCTAATCCTGGCAAGATCTCCCGTCGACTTGAGAAAATCACGCAGATAAAGAGCGTTCAGGTGGAGCGGGGTTGGCCACACTCCGTTTTACTGAAAGTGACTGAGCGTTCACCAGTTGCCGTTTCAGTAGCCAAATCAGGGTTCAACTTGATTGACGATGAAGGAATGTTGGCTGGCACAACTGCTAAAAAACCGAAACGAATGCGGATTATTTTCGCAAAGCCAAACTCGGCTGCGATGAAGTCGGCAGTGCAGATTGCCCTAGCCATTCCACAAACTTGGAAGGTCAGCAAAATCACCGCTGAATATCCAAATAGCGTTGTGGCTACGCTGACATCTGGCGAGACGATTATTTTTGGATCAGGGGAGCAGGCCCGATTGAAAGTTCGGGTTGCCCGATCTTTATTGTTAAATAAATTCACCCACATAAATGTGAGCACCCCAACTAATCCAACGTTGCGCAAATAACCATTCATTCCGACACGCCGACTAGATAAATACCCAGTTTTAAAGCCTCGCCCGCTAACTTCTACTTGTTACAGGTTGACATAACTATAACGCTCTTGTAGAGGTTCATAGTTTGTCCGCAACACCAAGGAGGCAAAATGCCGGCACCACAGAATTATTTGGCCGTTATCAAAGTAGTTGGCATCGGCGGCGGCGGCGTCAATGCTGTTAATCGCATGATTGAGTACGGACTCAAAGGTGTTGAATTTGTCGCAATCAATACCGACGCGCAACATCTGCTAATGAGTGATGCTGATGTGAAACTCGATATTGGTCGTGATCTCACTCGTGGACTTGGTGCTGGCGCAGATCCTGAAGTCGGTCGACAAGCCGCTGAAGATCACCGACAGGACATTGAAGATGTGCTCAAAGGTGCAGACATGGTTTTCGTCGCTGCTGGGGAAGGTGGCGGAACGGGAACCGGTGGCGCACCAATTGTCGCAGAAATTGCGCGCAGTTCTGGAGCACTCACTATTGGCGTGGTAACACGTCCATTTGGATTTGAAGGCAAAACTCGTGCCGAGCGGGCTAGCGTCGGCATTGAGGCTTTGCGAAGTGAAGTCGATACGCTCATCGTCATTCCAAATGATCGACTACTTGAAGTTTCAGATAGCACCATCAGCGCAGTTGATGCCTGGCGTCATGCTGACTCGGTGCTATTTCAAGGTGTCAGCGGAATTACGGATGTAATTACCACCCCAGGCTTAATCAACTTGGATTATGCGGATGTGCGCAGCATCATGAAGGACGCAGGCTCTGCATTGATGGGCGTTGGAGAAGCGCGTGGACCGGAACGAGCTATCGAAGCTGCTCGCCTGGCCATTGCTAGCCCACTTTTGGAGGCAAGTATTGAGGGCGCGCGCGGTGTACTAATTGCGGTATCTGGCGCAAGCGACCTTGGTCTTTTCGAAATCAATGAAGCTGCTCGCATGATCCAAAATGCCGTTCATCCAGATGCCCAGATCATCTTCGGCACTGCCATCGATGACACCCTAGGTGACATGGTGAAGGTAACTGTGATTGCCGCCGGCTTTGATGGCGGCGAGCCACCTTCTTACAAGGGCTCATCACCTTACTCTCGAAAAGTTTTGGCCGAGACTCCGCTTGCCGCAGCAGCTGCCCACGCGGTAGCAAAAGAAGGTGAAACGCCAGTTATTCCAGTTGCCTCTGAATTGCAGCCAACTGAAGTGGATGTGCAAAGGGATACTTTTGATGCACTCTTCGGCGATCCAGAATCAGCTGAGCAAGAAGTTGTTGCTGAGGCTGAAGACGACGGTTTGTCAGTTCCTGATTTCTTGCGGTGATTCCACACCTTTTCGCAAGTCGAACCTACGGTTCAATTTCAGTACTAGTCACCAACACCTTTGGTGGCCAAAGCATTGCTCCATATGGCCAGTTCAATCTTGCGGATTACGTTGGCGACGACAGTCGTTCGGTAGCAGCGAACCAGCAACAGTTGAGGTCATTGTTGGAAGCAAAACAGTTAAAGATCTTGTCCGCCACACACGGGAACCAAGTCCAGGTTGTTACCGATGAATCTAAAGTGCTACCGGGCGATGGCTTGGTAACCAACTGCGCCGATGTTGGCTTAGTGGCACTAGCAGCCGACTGCGTCCCCTTGGCGCTCTTGGACGAACATTCTGGAGTCATTGCTGTTGGTCATTGTGGCTGGCAAGGGCTTGTTAACAAGTTGCCAATGTCATTAATTCTCGAATTTGAACGACAAGGCGGCCGAGCTGATACTTCAGTGGCAGTTATTGGTCCGGCGATCTGTGCTTCTTGCTATGAGGTACCTGCGCAACGCGTTGACGCAGTGGAAAGAGTTTGTCCGGCGGCAGTTCGAGATCAAAGACATCTGGCAATTGCAGCTGGAGTACGAGCGGAACTCCAATCATTTGGCTTTTCAATAGACGAGATTGCGGCCTGCACATTTGAATCCAACGAACTCTATTCATTCCGTAGAAATCGAGTTACTGGACGGCATGCACTTGCTGCTGTCCGCCACGGAGGCGACAATTAGTTGTGACTGACCGTTTAACAGAATTGGCCACAAACTGGTCTGAGGTAACTGGGCAGGTACTGGCCACGTGCCAACAACTTGGCCGGGACTTCTCCGAGGTGCAGATAATTGCAGTCACAAAAACTTGGCCGGCTAGCGATGTTGACCTGCTCGCAGAGGTCGGCGTTCAAAACATTGGGGAAAATCGCGATCAAGAAGCCGCTACCAAGAAACTTGAGGTATCGGCGAGGGACTTGACTTGGCATGCAATTGGCCAGATTCAGACGAATAAGGTCAAAAGTATTGCGCAATGGGCCAATGTGGTCCACAGCGTCGACCGTCCCGAACTCGTTTCGGCTTTTGCCAAAGTGTTTGGTAACCAGAACACTGAGCTCGGGGTGTTCATCCAAGTGAATCTGGACCCGCAAACAAATGATATTCGCGGGGGATTGCGTCAACAGGAAGTTATGGCGTTGGCTGAGCAGGTTCTTGAGGTGCCAAACTTAAATCTGCTTGGCGTTATGGCGGTAGCGCCATTGAATGAGGACCCCGAACCGGCTTTTGCTAAGTTGGCCGACATCTCAGAAGACCTTGTTACGCAAATACCGACTGCCAAATTCATCTCCGCGGGAATGAGTGCAGACTATGAAATCGCCCTGAAATATGGCGCGACACACCTACGGTTAGGCTCGGCAATACTCGGTCATCGTTGATTTTGCAGGTAACTTCGTAGGGAGAACTTTCCCCGATAGGAGTTGGCAATTATGGCAAGTGCATTGCGCAAAGTTGCAGAGTATTTAGGCCTAGTTGATGGCGATGGCTATGTAGCTGAAGAGACTTATCAGCAGGTAGATCACCAAACACAGGCGGATCGACCTAACCTGCAGGCAGTAACCGAACAGAATGCTCCAGTGATAACCGCTTCGCTACCCCCAATTGACCCTTACCGGATCGTCAGCATTCAGCCAACTACCTTCAACGATGCTCGTCGCATTGGCGAAGAATTCCGTTCAGGATCTCCAGTGATTCTTAACCTGAGTGAACTCGAGCACGCAGACGCAATTCGATTAGTCGACTTCTCTGCAGGCCTAGTTCATGGCCTACAGGGAACGATTGAAAAAGTTGCCAAGGAAGTGTTCTTGCTATCACCTGCAAACATCGATGTTTCAATGGCGGCACGGGCTCAACTACGCGACGAGCCGTTCTTTAATCAGCGCTAAGGACAGACAATGTCCGCAGTTGCCGGCCCAGTTTCGTTTGCCCTGGGCATCTACTGGTACATCCTGGTGGCTCGGCTGATCTTTGAGTGGATTCCAGCTTTTTCTCCTTCTTGGCGCCCGCGTGGGCCACTTTTGGTACTCGCTACCGCGGTTTATTCGCTGACAGATCCACCAGTGCGTCTGGTTCGCAAGATTGTTCCAACGGTGCGGATTGGGTCGGTAAGTCTCGACATCACCTTCATAATTTTGCTACTCGGAATCAACTTCCTGCAATGGATTTTGGGTAGTCGCTAATTTTGCCCAAGGCAAAACGGGTTCACCTAGCGCTGGCCAGCTGTCTAACTTGAGTGCAGTTTCACATTCTGAGCAGATATCTCTACGCTAGTGTCCAGCAGTTTGGTAGAGTGTCTGCTCTGACCGCAGTACGAAATGAAAGGGTCCGACTATGGCGCTGACTCCCGAAGAAATTCACAACAAAACCTTCAATGTCTCAACATTCAAAAAGGGCTACGACTTAGACGAGGTTGATGATTTCTTAGATGAAATCGAAATTACGGTTTCAGCGTTAGTTCGAGAAGTAGCTGACTTACAGTCAGCAACTCGTGGCGAAATTCCGGCATCAATCACAGCCAAGATTGATGAGTTAACTTCAGAGAATGAAACGCTCAGCGCTAGTCTTGCCAGCGCACAAGCAGAAGTAGAAACTTTACGCGCTCAAAATGCACAACTTGCAGTTGCAAGCAGCGAAGGTGATGCTGCTGTCTCAGAAGAACTGAACAATCAGCTAGCTGCTACCGCACAAGAGCTAGCAAATGTGCAGCAGGCACTCGCTGCTCTCGAAGCAGAGAAGCAGTCCTTAGAGAATGAGAAGTCCGAGTTACTTTCTCAGGTCGAGAAGTTAACTGCCCACAACGAGGAACTTTCTCAGGGCACCGCAGTTGCGAACATTTCCGGTAACGATGCAAGTACAGCCGCCGTTCGCCTTCTTGAGATTGCCCAGCGCACCGCTGACGAGACTATTGCGAGCGCTCGGGTGGAAAGCGATCAAGTTCTTGGTGCCGCATCATCAGAAGCCGAGCGTCTTCTGGCGGAGACCACGAGCAACATCGCCAACATCACTCGCGAATTTGAGGAAAAGCAACTCAGCTTCGATCGCAAGATTGAAGAGCTACGGGCTTATGAGCGCGAATATCGTGGTCGTCTGCGCAGTTACCTGGAAGGCCAGTTGCGCGAGCTTGAGGCTAAGCGTCTCGACATTGAACTCGAATCAGGTCCTGATCAGTCCCACGAAGGTTAAGCTTTCGTCAGGGTAAACGAAACCCCTAATTCATCATCTTGCAGGGTGGCACCACTGGTGTCACCCTGTTTCCATGTGGTAGCCAACACTTCCGCAGCAATCTTGTCGCCATAACTAGTGAGGGCTTGAAGTGAATTGCGCGAATTAGCGTTCCAGGTAACTTGAATGCGATCTGAAATGTCAAAGCCAGCCGACTTCCGGGCATCTTGAATCATTCGCGTAATGTCCCGCGCAATTCCTTGCGCAATTAGGTCGTCGGTTAACGCTAGGTCAAGAGCCAAAGATTCACCATCGGCTGAAGCAACTGTCCAGCCTTCACGAGGAGCTTCCGTAATTACGACATCGTCGAGGGAAATTTGCTGTTCTTGCCCACCGATTAAGATGACTGCACTGTCTGATCGAAGCGCTGCGACAAATTCGGCAGGAGGCTGTTCAGAAATTGCTTTGGCGACCTCAGGAGTTTGCTTTCCGAATCGCGCGCCTAGCGATTTAAAGTTTGCCTTTACGGTCACTTCGACTAACTCGCTAGATTCACCGAGTTCTTCGAGTGCGAGGACATTTACTTCATCACGAATTTGCTCTTGTAGGCTCTCCGGAATGTCAGACCAGCCGGTGGCTGCAACTAATGCTCGTTGCAAAGGCTGACGAGTTTTAACGCCTGAAGTCGCTCGAGCCGCCCGCCCTAATTCAACAATGCGGCGAGTAAGCGCAACCTGATCTCGTAGGTCATCATCAATCTGAGCACCCTGCCAATCGGGCCAAAGAGTCAAATGGACTGATGTTTCGTCATTGGTCACAAAGAGATCTTGCCAAACTCGCTCAGTGATAAATGGAGTGAACGGCGCCATCACTTGTGTCACAATCTTTAGACAGCGATGAAGAGTACTAAGCGCTGCAAAGTCGCCATCCCAGAATCTCCGTCGAGATCTGCGGACGTACCAATTGGATAAGTCATCTACATACTCGGCGATTAATCGACCAGCTTTTTGCGTATCAAAATGTTCGAGCGAATTATCGACATCGCGCGCTAGTCGGTAGGCCTCACTGATAGCCCATTTATCAAGGTCGGATTGGTTTGAAAAATCTAACTGCGTGCCATCCCAGTTACTGCTTCGTGCATAGAGACTCTGAAACGCTACGGTGTTCCAGTAGGTCAGTAACGTTTTTCTCACAACTTCAGCAATCGTGGTATGGCCAACTCGACGGGCTTGCCAGGGTGAACCACTTACGGCCATGAACCAGCGCAACGCGTCCGCACCATGCTCATCCATCAATGGAATTGGCTCAAGGACATTGCCAAGATGCTTGCTCATTTTGCGGCCATCTTCATCAAGAATGTGACCGAGACACAAGACATTCTGGTATGCCGACTGATCAAAAACCAAGGTACCGATTGCCATCAATGTGTAAAACCAACCACGAGTCTGGTCAATTGCTTCGCAAATGAAATCGGCGGGGTAAGCGACTTCAAAAATATCGGCATTCGTTTTCGGGTAACCGTATTGGGCAAAAGGCATGGCTCCAGAGTCAAACCAGCAATCAATCACTTCAGGAACCCGATTGGCGGGCAATCCGCACTCGGGACAAGGGAAGGTAATCTCATCGACAAACGGGCGATGCGGGTCTACCGCTAAGGCTTGGTCGCCTGCGAGCTTGGCTAATTCCGTCCGGCCGCCAACGCAGGTTAGATGTGATTCATCGCAGCGCCAGATTGGCAGTGGCGTTCCCCAATAGCGGTTTCGGGATAACGCCCAATCGACATTGTTGTTTAACCAGTCACCGAAACGACCATTCTTGATGGTCTCAGGGAACCAGTTAGTCTTTTCGTTCGCTTCGAGTAACTGATCTTTGATCGCGGTGGTCTTGATGTACCAAGATGGTTGTGCGTAATAAATCAACGCGGTGTGACAACGCCAACAATGCGGATAAGAATGTTCGTAAGGTAGGTGGCGGTACAACTTGCCTGAAGTCTGCAATATTTCTACCAGTTTTAAGTCAGCTGTTTTGAAAAAGACTCCGCCAACCTCCGGTATCTGTAGATTGAATTCACCGTTTGGTTCTACAGGATTAACTACGGGCAATCCATAGCGTCGACAAATCTGCATGTCCTCAGCACCGAATGCCGGGGATTGGTGGACAATTCCAGTTCCATCCTCGGTCGTCACATAATCCGCAACTAAAACACTATGGATAGGTGCATCTGTCTCAGGAAATTCCACCCAATCGAACGGCCGCTCATAGGTGGTTCCCTCAAGATCTGCTCCGAGGACAGTGTCCAAAACGATGGAATCCTCACCGAGCACGGATTCGCGCAATTGCTGAGCAACAATAAAAACTTCACCATTACTGGTGCGAGATATTTCGTAGCTGACCTTTGGATTTACTGCTGCGGCAGTATTCGAAACTAATGTCCATGGTGTCGTTGTCCAAACAAGCAGCGAGATGCCGGGAAATCTCTCAAGCAACGGACCAGATGTGATCGGAAATTTGACGTAGACAGAGGCATCTGTCACATCTTCGTATCCTTGTGCAAGTTCATGGTCGGACAGTCCTGTGCCACATCGTGGACAATAGGGCGAAACTCGGTGATCTTGAACAAGTAAGCCCTTCTCAAAAATTCTCTTTAAACTCCACCAAACACTGTCCACATAATCGGCATCCATAGTCCAGTACGCCTGGTTCATGTCTACCCAATAGCCCATGCGTTCAGTCATGGCTTCGAATTCGTCGACGTGTGTTAGCACTGATTCGCGACAGCGAGCATTAAATTCAGCTATCCCATACTTTTCAATGTCTTGCTTGCCGGAGAAGCCAAGTTCCTTCTCAACTGCTAGTTCGACAGGGAGCCCGTGGCAATCCCAGCCTGCCTTTCGTGGAACGTGATAACCCTTCATTGTCCGAAATCTGGGAAATACATCTTTGAAAACCCGTGCTTCAACATGATGAGTTCCGGGCTTGCCATTTGCGGTTGGGGGACCTTCGTAAAAAACCCAAGTCGGTCCGCCTGCACTTTTGGCAAGTGACTTTGCAAAAATTTGCTCCTGCTGCCAAAACGCAAGAATTTCGCGTTCCATCGCTGGAAGGTCGATTTTGGCTGGGACTTCGCGATAGGTCATTTAGTGGCCAGCTCCAAGTTGTGGGTAATTTTTAATGCTTAACTCAAGTAAGATTACTCAACAATCTGCCCGATTAGCCAACGTGCCCTCGCCAATCCGCTAAGGATTACAGCGGGCAATAGCCATTGGGGTTAGCGCTCAAAGTTGCAATTTCACCCCAATTTCAGCGGGAAAATTGGAATTTTGTCTAATTTTCGCGTAACGTGCTCCAAAAAGTTCGCAGAATGTCGGTAGAGTCAGGCAATTGGAAGTAACTAAAGGATAAGGATTATGGCGAGTAACTCGGCAAAGAAGGCACCGGCAAAGAAGGTTGCCAAAAAGGCAGCTCCAGTAAAGAAAGCTACGCCAGCAAAGAAGGCGACTCCAGTAAAGAAAGCTGCACCAACAAAGAAAGCAGCCAAGAAAGCAACCCCAGTAAAGAAGGCAGCCAAGAAAGCTGCACCAACAAAGAAAGCAACCCCAGTAAAGAAGGCAGCCAAGAAAGCAGCACCAACAAAGAAGGCAGCCAAGAAAGCAACCCCAGTAAAGAAGGCAGCTCCTGCCAAGAGAGCAGCTCCCGTAACTAAAGCGCCGACGATCAAGAAAGAAGCGAAAGCGACAAAAGCTACTGCAGTTAAGTCGGCTTCTGAACCTAAGGCGAAATCGGTTAAAGAAGTTGCAGCGCCTATAAGCGACCGCAAAGCAGGGGTGTCTTCAACGGGTTCGGGACGCTCAATTATTCTGATTGCGAGAAGTATCTTGGTTGTCTTATTCAATTTGCATTTCAATATCGTTAAATTGTCTGATCAAGAGGCTTCGTTGGAGACCAATATAAGCCCCTAGTTAGTTCGATTGTGTTGTTTATTAACCCAGAAGGCAGACTAGAAGAACAACTTCAGCATCAGGAGATCAAAATGAAAACAGCAGTGATTGTCG